>CAZAWD010000212.1:0-2283 GCA_964488725.1 uncultured Methanomicrobiales archaeon
TACACTGCCCGAGCGGGTAAACACACAGCGGCAGAGGTCGTTTACGTTCATTATCTCAAACGACGGATTTTCAATGGCGTAATCCAGAAGCCATACCAGAAGGTCGCCGTATTCTTCCGGCGAAAGCGTCCATGCGTCGGGGTTGTCGCCTTTGAGTGAGGGAAGAGCGGGATGAAGTTTCATGACCCATCCCTGTTCCCGGAAGAATTGTACTATGGCTTCTTTCTGTTTCACGGAGGAGTTGGTAAACGTGCAGATAAAGCGGACTAAGAGGCCGTGAGCGGCTGCAATACGGTAGCCTTCCATGCACCGCCCGAAGTAATCATCTCCGCGCTGGTAGTTGGTCAGTTCTTCGGGGCCGTCGATGGATGAGCCGAGCGGCACATGATATGCTGCAAGAATTTCTGCCAGTTCATCGTCCATCAGCCAGAGGTTGGTCTGCATGGCAAACTCAGGATGAAGATGCGCCAGTCCCTGCGCAATGGCCGGCAGGGTTTTGCGGTAAAAATCAGCACCCGCAAGAAGAGGTTCACCGCCGTGAAAGGTGAAAGTAACCCGTTCACGATCGAGGGGACGAAGCCATTCTACTATGTCGCGGACGGTGTCCATCGTCATGCGCGGTGAGGATTCATCCGAACTCCAGCAGTATTTGCAGCGGCCGGGGCAGCCGAGGGTGGGAATTATCATGACGTGGAATGGGTTTTTCATACGGTGGGTATATGTTGGCAGGGACAACCCTTGATGATTGTTATTTGATAAACCTTCATATTTATAAATTATCTCATCCCACATCTAATCATGACAGCACAGAAAGTTCTCCTGCATACTAATCAGGGAGATATTACCCTTGAGCTGCGTGAAGATATGCCGGTTACGTCCGGTAACTTTGCAGAGCTGGTCGGAAAAGGCTTTTACGACGGTGTGATTTTCCACCGTATTATTGACGGGTTCATGATTCAGGGCGGCGATCCGACCGGCACCGGCCGCGGGGGTCCGGGCTATAAGATACAGGATGAGTTTATGCCGGATAACAAAAACAACAAAGGAACGATTGCGATGGCAAATGCCGGACCAAACACCGGCGGCAGTCAGTTCTTTATTAATCTGGTGAACAACAATTATCTTGACAAAGCCCATCCGGCGTTTGGCAAGGTGGTTGAAGGTATGGATGTTGTCGAAAAAATCGCCAAGGTCAAGACAAACTACAGCGACAAGCCGCTGGAAGATGTTATTATCGAGAAGGCAACCCTTCTCTGATTCTTTTTTGGCAAAGAACTTAATGAGCAATGCATTCCAATACATAAGTTACCATGTCACGAACCCTGTCCGAACACGACATCGCACTCCTCTTAAAACTCGCCCCCGAATGCAGTTCGCTTACCTGTAACAAATCTGAATCTTCATTTCGGTCGATTCTGGCACCCGTTGCCAATCACTACGCAAAAAGCCCTGATGATTTCGCCGCACGCCTGATGAAACTGACCGACGACGAATTTATTGAGATTGTTGATCTCGTCCGTGCCGGAAAAGAAGGGGTCAGCTATCTGCCGGTCGCAGCAGCCGAAGTTCTCATTGAACAGACCATGCGGCGGGCCGGAATGGACGCGGCAAATGAACTATATGCACTGTATGAATCAGGAACCGGCTGCGAATAAAAAATAAATCTCAAAGAGCGGCCCGCCATGCGGCATAGCTCTCTTCCGTATTGGGCACCACCAGCGTCCCGTTAATAATGGCCTGTTTATAAATCTCCCCCTGTGCAATTGCCGATTTCGGCACAACATCCAGATACGACACCACATCCACCCCGCCCTCGGCATAACCCACAGAATAAACCTGACCATCATAATAGTCGCCGCCACCGTATTTCTTAACCATTTCATAAATCATCGTGTCAACCGACTTCGTCACACTGAAGATAACATTGTCCGGTGCAAGATATTTCTGATCCGTATCAACCCCGATAACATATTTTCCAAGGTTTTTCGCGACCTCAATACCCCCGTTACCAGAATTTCCGGCAACCACAAACACAATATCCGCACCCTCATCATACATCTTCGTCGTCAGCTCCCCTCCCTTCTCCGGAGTCATATAACTGCCGACGACCTCTTTAAGGAGAGTAATAGACATCCCCCGTTCCTTTGCCGCGGTATCAACCCCCGCGCGGAACGCATAATAGAACTGATCAATAATTACCGTATCCATCCCGCCGAGAAAACCAATGGACCGGGATGTGGTCATCATACCCGCAATATATCCGGCAACATAACTTGCCTCCTG
>CAZAWD010000213.1:0-2265 GCA_964488725.1 uncultured Methanomicrobiales archaeon
TTGTAACATATCTATAGTTATTCCTTCAACGTCCATTCTATTAATATATTCGGAAATTACACGGCCGCCAGCAGACCCGGCAGGACTCTGATAACCGCAATCACCAAGAACACCAGAACAGCTGCAAACATTCCGCCTTTCAGATACCCGGTTGTTTTTTTCCGGATAAGATCATCCGGACTCATACACGACAGAGCCGTGCGTGCCGTCAGCAGTAAATAAATATCAACCACCACAATTGCGGCCAGATACGGCACACCCCACTGGAAATACGGCAGAACACTGGCAGCAACCGCAAGCAGCATCAACATCAGCGCCACCCACCCGGACCGCTGAACCCCCAGAAGCATCGCAAGTGTTTTTGCATGCGCTTTTTTATCGCCCTCAATATCCTCTGCATCTTTGAGCAGCTCCCGCGACCATGTGCCAAAAAATGTAATCAGGAACAAAGGAACCGTAATCCAAAGAGAATCAGGCCCGAACAGCAGACCGCCGAACAAAAAGATACTGCCGGCAAGGTATGCCACGCATACATTTCCAAGAACGGGAATACGTTTGAAATTTGACGAGTAGACAATAAGCATCAGGATATTGACCAGTGCAATAGCTATACACTGAACGTTCGTAAAAAATGACAGCGCAAACCCGGCGGCAAAAAGTATAAACGCATAGATGAACGCGCCTTTTGGTGACACGATCCCCGCGGGTATCGGCCGCCCCGGCCGGTTGATCTTGTCAATTTCCGCATCAAAATAATCATTGAGTGCATTTCCGCCGGCGCAGATGAGCGTCACAATACCAAAAAGGATTGCCATTGCCGGCAACGCTATGCCGCCGGCAATAAAATACGCTATTGCCGCTGCGATGCCGGACGCTACTGCATTAACCGGACGGATTATACTGATATATCCAACAGGGCTCATTTGGTATATATTGGGGCGCTGAATGGAAAAAGATAATAGTTCAGACTGGCAAACAAGATAGAAGATTTTTTTATCGGGACATGTAGCCAAGTCAGGATATGGCATCAGCCTCCTAAGCTGAATATCTAGGGTTCGAATCCCTACATGTCCGTTCTATGGAGTTACGGGAAATTACAGAAGGCAATACGACCTTTGCGGTACCGGTGCAGGACGAATCTGCCGAGTTTCCGCCGGGATCCGCTCCGGTATTTTATAATACCCGCATGGAGTTCAATCGTGACATGACGATTCTGCTCATATCAGTGCTGCAACCCGACGGCTATCTGGATGCTATGGCGGCGACCGGCGTGCGCGGGTTACGGGTGGCAAATGAAACACATATACCGGTAGTAATTAATGATTTCAACCGGCAGGCGGTTGAGATTATCTCTGAAAATTCCCGGAGATTTAATGAATCCATTACGGTCTCGTGCGATGATGCCAATCGTCTGATGTGTTCTGCGCGGATTGATGCGGTTGATCTCGATCCGTTTGGAACGCCCATACCGTTTCTGGACGCGGCCTGCCGCGCGGCAAAACGGTATCTGTTTGTAACCGCAACGGACACCGCCCCGCTCTGCGGCGCTCATCTGAAAGCAGGTATCCGCCGGTATTTTTCCACCCCGAAAAACACCGACCTTCACGCAGAAGTGGGGTTGCGGATGATGATGGGAGCCATGGCGCGCGAACTGGTAAAATACGATCGCGGCATGGAACCATTGCTTTCTTTTGCGCGTTCGCATTATTACCGGTCGCATGTAAAAATCATCAGCAGTGTTGCCGCGGCCGATGCAACGGTTGCAGAGATGGGTTTTATTCAGCAGTGTCCCCACTGTCTGTATCGCACCGAAGAAAAGGGATCGCTTCTTCCCCGGCCGCTGATCTGCCCGGAGTGCGGCGCAGTGCTGACGCCGATAGGGCCGCTCTGGATGGGAAAATTACAGGGCGAGGGAATAATTGATGCAATGCTTGCCTCCCTTCCCCAGATGGTGTTCGGGACCGCACGGCAGATGGAAAAGCTGATGAAAGTGCTTAATGCGGAGCCGGATATTGGTGTGTTTTATGATTATCACGCAATTACCCGTGCGCTGAAACTGTCGCCGCCGAATCTGGATGCATATATTGCCGGGTTAAATGAGGCCGGATACTACACGACCCGGACGCATTTCTGTGTGACCGGCCTTAAAACCACTGCGCCGCTTTCCGTGCTCAAAGAGCATCTTATCCGGTGGAATCAGAATGATTCAGATTCCGCCGACCTGTCGTAGAAGTGCAGCCGGGGCTTCAATGCCATCGTCAAGAT
>CAZAWD010000214.1:0-2243 GCA_964488725.1 uncultured Methanomicrobiales archaeon
GTAAGGTGTTGTATAGTTGTTCGCTGAATCCGCTGAGTGCGGTGATGGAGTGTACGTATGGCGATTTGTTAAAAGAGCCGGCGTGGACTGTTATCCGTAAGGTTGTGCATGAAGCGTTTGCAGTGGCACAGGCAGAAGGAATTAGTATGCCGCAGAAGACAGCGGAGGAGTATCTGACATTTTTGAAAGAGAAGAAGATTCCGCCGACGGCGGCGCATTTTTCGTCGATGTATCAGGATGTTGCAGCGGGCCGGAAAACGGAGGTTGATTATATGAACGGAGTGATGGTGCGGCTGGGTGCAACGTATGGGATTGCAACGCCGGTAAATGAGGTTATTGTGAATCTGACGCATTTTAAGGAGGAGCTGAGATGTCAGCGGTGAAACGGTCGGCGATGATTCTGGCAGGCGGCGAGGCGCGGCGGGTAAACGGGCGGGAGAAGTATTTTTTTTCGTATAAGGGATGTTCGTTTATTTCGCGTCTGGTGATGGTGTTTTCCGGAGTGGTGGATGAGGTGGTGATTGTTGCAAAGAATGAACGGCAGACGGCGCATTTTGAGGGGTTGCCGGATTTTGTGCGGTGTACGTGGGATAAGGAGCCGGGGCTGGGCCCTATAGGCGGGATTGCGTCAGGTATTGATGAGGTAAAAGGAGAGACGGTGTTTATTGCGGCGTGCGATATGCCAACGATCCATAAACCGATTGTGCAGTATTTGTTTGAGCATATTGAGGGGTATGATGCAATTATTCCGGAGTGGGAGAATCAGAATATGGAACCGCTGCATGCGGTGTATAATGTTGAGGCGGTGCGGCGGTATCTTGCGGGGCATACGGAGACGTCTCTGCATGCGATGGTGCGGGGGCTTTATACAAAGCGGGTGACAGCGGAGGAGTTCAGGGTGCTGGATCCGACGCTTGAGACGTTTAGGAATGTGAATACGTTAGATGAGCTGCTGGCGATGGGACCGGAGGCGACGTATAAGGAGAAGTAACGGAGCGCTAATTGTTGTGTGTATCATCCGGAGTAACACATACGCGGATTACGCATCAAGCAGGCTTCGCGATACAATGTATTCTCCATGCGCCTCGCGGGTCGTTCCCACAATCAGCCACCGCTGATCTCCATGCTCCTCCACAACCCCTTTCGCCTCCAGCGTTTCCCCCGTAAAGCACTGCCCGCAATACGTATGCGTAAACGACAGCACCATATCAATCTCCTCATGATCCACCTTATAGATACCCGGCGAATCAAACGCCAGCGACGCATCCGTCACCCGGGCCTCAATGGTCATCTTGCCTGTCTTCTCCCCCAGCGTAACCGGCGGCACCGCGTGCAGATTATCATAGCCGCGTGAATACAGCAGATCAAAGTAGGTTCCTTCAAACTCGCCGCGATTAAACTTCCGCGCCTCATGCATCACAAACTCATCGAAACTGATATCCGGCTGGCGTTTTTTGTAGACCTTCTGCCACATCTCATCACTCATCGCCGGGATCACCCCCGCCGCCGTTGCTTTCATCAGCTGCTCGCGCGCCTGAAACCATGCAGAACCATAAACCACCATATCAATATCAGAGGTCGCACACTCCAGCCCGGCGACCAGTGAACCCGTACACCCATAGGTCCCCTCCGGCAGATTGAAATGAGAAAACAGGCGCGCGACCCGCGGACTGCGCGCTGCAATAGCGGGTGCCTGCTCCTCCGGCTTTAACACGCGCACAACATCAGCAAGCGGCACCCGGTGTACCAGATCAAGATACTCCGGCTTATGCTCTTTTACCCATGCAAACGCGTCTGCGAAATCATATTTCTTATACCGGGTTCCCCACGGCGCAACACGATCGCCATCAGGCGTCGGCACATAGCGAAGAACGCATTCCGCCCGTTCGCTGTTTTCATATCCCGACACCGCATAGAGACAGCCGTCTCCGGTCATTAGAAAATCACGTAATCTGATAGGTTTCATTAAAAATGCGAGGGGTGGGATTCGAACCCATGAACTACTGAAGACCAGATCTTAAGTCTGGCGCCGTTGGCCTGGCTTGGCTACCCTCGCCCAACTACCTTATTACATTGCACTCCAAAGATAAAAAAGCACCGTGATTGTATCCGGCATCGTCCGCGGTAAAATCGGAAATATACAAATACTTTGCAGACCGATATGTCAGGAGATATTTTTACTTCCGTTGTGTAGTGGTCAATCATTCCGGCCTTTGGAGCCGGAGACGGCGGTTCGAATCCGC
>CAZAWD010000215.1:0-2239 GCA_964488725.1 uncultured Methanomicrobiales archaeon
CGATAGTGAGTCCATATCTGCTTTTGACGTACGACTTTGACAATTAAAAACATTGGGGTGTTTTACAAAAATGCAGAGTATAATTAACGAAGCACTGAAAAACTCAGAATTGGAAAAGGGCATGCAGCCTACTTCCATCGTTGACGACGACGATATGCTCGGCCAGCCGCGTATTGTAATTGTCGGTTGCGGCGGCGCAGGAAATAACACTATTAATCGTCTGCACAACATGAAGGTTGCAGGTTCTGAAACCATTGCCATTAATACGGATAAACAGCATCTTGATATGATTCAGGCTGATAAGCGTGTTTTAATCGGCAAATCTCTTACCCGCGGTCTGGGAGCCGGAGGGTTTCCCGACGTTGGTCGCCGGGCGGCCGAGATGGCGCGTCCGACGCTGGAGGAGCTGCTTAAAGATGCGGATCTTGTTTTCGTTACTGCCGGTATGGGCGGTGGAACAGGAACCGGTTCGGCTCCGGTTGTTGCACAGATTGCAAAGGAGCATGGAGCTATTGTTGTTGCGATGGTTTCGTATCCGTTCCAGGTTGAACGCGCGAGAATGCTGAAGGCCGAGGATGGTCTGGAGGCAATTCGTCAGGCAGCTGATTCGGTTATTGTGCTTGATAATAACCGGCTGAAGAATTTTGTGCCGAATCTCCCGCTGGGTCAGGCGTTTTCTGTTATGGATCAGATTATTGCCGAGACGGTTAAGGGGATTTCAGAAACGATTACCGAGCCGTCATTAATCAATATTGATTATGCGGATGTCCGGGCGATTATGGGCAAAGGCGGCCTTGCGGTTATGCTGGTCGGCGAGTCCAAGCAGCAGAATAAGGCTGAGTCGGTTATTCGTGATTGTCTGGCCCATCCGCTTCTCGACATTGATTTCCGCGGGGCAACCGGCGGTCTGATTCATATTACCGGCGGTAATGATCTGACGCTGCATGATGCAGAGGAGATTGCACAGCAGCTGACGTATGAGCTTGACCCGCACGCAGATGTTATCTGGGGCGCACGTGTCAGGAAGGACTTTGAGGGTAAGGTGTCAGTGATGGCAATTATGACTGGTATCCAGAGCCCGCAGATTCTCGGCGGTCATTCGGTGGGCGGGACGAGTTCGTCAGGCAGTTCGTCGTATGCGTCACCGGCTCCGTCGTCATATTCGTCACAGATGTCGTCGACGCCGGTTTCCAGTCATCAGCAGTCAGCTGCGACCGCACGCAGCGGGTCGTCGTTTGACTGGATTATGTAAGTCTCCATAGTTCTCCACATGAGCCTGCACTACATCAGTCATCAGATACATACTACATTTCCCGTAATAGAGATAATAATAAGGTGAATAAAACAGAGGGGCGGTTTTGGAAGAGAGCCGCCCTGTGTCTTTTTTAATCCAAGTTTGACAGTTGCCATTTATGTCAACTACTAATTTACACAAATTAGTAATTCGTTAGTAATTGGTTTTCAGCCGTCAGAATTGTTTTTTCAGCTCTTCATCTATACTATAGAAGAACGCCTTCCCCTTCTTCATCGCCCATAGATACCCGTGTGCCTCCAGCTCCAGCAGGTCGGTTCGTGCCGTCTGATACGACACATCAAACCGCTCTGCTATCTCGGCAATCCCGAATGAATCATCCGGATACTCCGCCATATACGCAAGAATCGAACTCTGCCGTTTGTTTATTCCCGGCAGGTGCATAATCTGCTGCTTTGCCGAACTGATGCGGTTCATCTCACTGTTCACATGGGTAATCAGTGCCTCCCGTGCATTCTGAATACATGAGATGTTATATTCAATAAAATAGGTCAGATCAAGCCCGTCCTGCTCTGTCGCAAGATATGCGTCCCGGTATTTAGCCGGATCCTGCTTAATTATCTTTGAGATCGGAATATACTGGAATATGTCATATCCCGTGACAACACATACCAGTAAAACAGCGTCCGTGCGGTTCGTCCGTTTCCGTCATAAAACGGGTGAATATATCCTGTCAGAAAATGCAGGGCAATCGCGACGATCAGCGGATGAGTAAAAGGCCTCTTTTCTCCGTCCTTTGGGGGTACCCGGTCTGCATTTACAAACTTGCACAGGCTGGAAATCATCGCAGGAATTTCTGATGATTTGGGCGGATAATGCCAAACATCGGAACTTCCCTGCCGGGTTACATATACATCATCAGATGATCTGAAAACACCGGAGTGCGCCTCTTTCTCAAGAGTCTCCTTTGTTACAATCCTTTGAATC
>CAZAWD010000216.1:0-2209 GCA_964488725.1 uncultured Methanomicrobiales archaeon
TCCGGGTAACTTCGGATCCATTGACGGCGACTCGCCTGCTGCCATGCGTTATACCGAGGCACGTCTGACCAGGACCGCCGAGACGCTCCTTGAAGACATCGATAAAGAGACGGTTGACTTTGTTCCGAACTTCGATGAATCGTCGGTTGAACCCGACGTCCTGCCGAGTAAAATCCCGAACCTGCTGGTGAACGGCACGACCGGTATCGCGGTCGGTATGGCAACCAACATGCTGCCGCACAACTTAATCGAGGTGTGCAATCTGGTAACGGCGTTCATTGACAATCCTGAGATGGATGTCGATGCCATGATGAAAATTCTGCCGGGTCCGGATTTCCCGACCGGCGGCGTTATCATGGGCACCGACGGGATTAAAAATTCGTATCTGCCCGGTCAGGGCAAGGTTGTTGCCCGCGGGGTTGCCGAGATTGAGGATCGCAAGAAAAACTTTGAGCAGATTGTGATTACGGAGATTCCCTATCAGGTCAACAAAGCCGTGATGATTGAGAAGATTGCCGATCTGGTAAAGAATAAACAGATTGAAGGAATCTCCGATATCCGTGACGAGTCTGATAAAGACGGTATCCGGGTCATTATCGAGCTGAAACAGAATGTTCAGGGCAATATTGTCTTAAACCAGCTCTATAAACATACGCCGCTTGAGACTTCATACGGCATAATCAATCTGGCCATTGTTGATAAGAAACCGATGATTCTGTCGCTGACAGAGCTGCTGAAAAATTTCATTCATCACCGTATGGCAGTCGTGCGCCGGAGATCGGAATATGATCTCAGAAAAGCGCAGGAACGTTTGCATATCTTAGAAGGTCTTTTAAAGGCGCTTGATATTATTGATCAGGTCGTGGCAGCGATCCGGGCGTCTCCGGAAGCGTCGGTTGCACAGGAAGCGCTGGTGTCGAAGTTCGGGTTCTCGCCGGCACAGGCTGATGCCATCTTAAAGATGCAGCTCCGCCGTCTTGCGGCTCTTGAGCAGAAGAAGATTGAAGCCGAGGTTGTCGAGCTTGAAGAGGTTGTCCGTAAGCTTATGTGGATTCTTGAGTCCGATGAGCATATTCTGTCCGTGGTAAAGACGGAAACGGATTCGGTGCGGGATGCGTATGCGGATAAACGCCGGACGAGAATTGATTATTCAACGAATACGAGTATCGATGTTATTGATTTAATTGAGGATAAGCAGGTTCTCGTAATGCTTACCGAGCAGGATTATATTAAGCGGGTGCCGCTTGAACTGTATCGTCAGCAGAAACGCGGCGGCCGCGGCGTTACCGGTATGACCACGAAGGAAGAGGATGTGGTTGATAAGGTGTTTATGGCAAGCACGCATGATTATCTGCTCTGCTTTACGAACAAAGGCCGGGCTTACTGGCTGAATGTGTATGATATTCCCGAAGGGTCCCGCACGGCAAAAGGTAAGGCAATTGTAAATCTGCTGAACCTTACCGATGAAGAGGTTTCGGCGGTTATTCCGCTCAGGAACTTTGATTCGGATAAGTATTTCCTGTATGCGACGAAGGCCGGCCGGGTTGGTAAGTTCAGTCAGGATCTGTTTGCCCGGCCGCGGGTCGGCGGTATTATCGGTATGACACTTCTTGAAGGCGATTCGCTGGTGGATGTGGTAATGACCGACGGCCATTCCGATGTGCTGCTGACAACAGCCTACGGCCAGTCGCTGCGGTTCAGTGAAGATGAAGTGCGGGCTACCGGCCGCGGGTCGCAGGGTGTTATCGGTATCCGCCTGAAATTCGGTGAGGATGAGGTGTGCAGTATTACGCTGGTTGAAACCAAGCATCTCCTGCTTCTGACCGATAAGGGATACGGAAAACGCACGGAGTTCGATGAGTTCATGGGTCACGGCCGCGGAACGCAGGGCGTGAAGTCGATTGTGGCGAACTTTGAACGCGGCAGGGTTGTTGCGGCGGCGGCGGTCGCTGACGATGATGATATTGTCGTGACGACGGCAGCGGGTATTGTGAGGCGCACGCATGCATCTGATATTTCTACGCAGGGAAGAGGCGCACAGGGCGTGCGTATTATCAGGGTGGATGCAGGCGATAAGGTTACCGGCGTTGCAATTGTAGAAAAAGAAAGCGATGAAGAAGGAGGAGAGGAACTGTAATTTTTCCTCTTTTCTGTTTTTTTTTATTATTCTCTCTGTTTTAAAACAAGCCAAGTGCCAGCCAGTTCCAGA
>CAZAWD010000217.1:0-2197 GCA_964488725.1 uncultured Methanomicrobiales archaeon
CCCGCATGCCATCGCCTCCAGAAGCGTCCGCGGCATGCCTTCACTCATACTCGTCATCAGATACACATCAGACCGCTGATACCACGCCGTCATCTCATCATTTTCCACGCGGCCGGTCAACACAATATTCTTCTCCAGATGGTGCTGCTCAATATACCGGGCAGCCTGAGCATAATACGGCCCATCACCTATAATAAACAATTTGGCATCTGGATTGGACTGCACATACTTCTCAAAACCGAGAATCGCATAATTCAGACCTTTGCCGGCGCACAACCTGCCAACCCAGATGGCATGCAGAGAACTGTTTTTCACTTTATTCTCTGCCGGTCTGAACAACTGAGTGTCAATACTGTTTGGAATCACCACAATCTTTTCAGACTGAACTCCTATCTCTTCCAAATCTTTTCGTTCCATTTCGGTAAAGGTAATTATCTTATCTGCTGAGTTCAATGTCCACCTGCCAACTGTCCGAAGATAAAATTCCTGAAATAATTTCGGAACTGCCTGCGAGCGAAGGCCGTGATTTGTGATAACAAGAGGCGATGATCCGAGACGACGCACAAGAGCACAGAGATTTGTTGAGATGAACAAGTGAGAGTGGGCGTCAATTATGTCATACGAGTATCGGTTACGCCATAACGCTGGAAGCATGTTGAAACAGAATGTGTTCCCGCACAATACTATCCATCTTCCAAAATTAGCAATATGATACGGAAGTGCCGTTGCATCCTTTGCGATGTCTTCTTCAATGCAGGTAAAGACGGAAACATCTATTCCCTGCATAGCCCTGTGCAATGAAAGATTATGCGCATGGATTCCGATTCCTCCCAGAGAATATGGTGATAGTTCACTTACAACCGTCATGATTCTTTTCACCTCCTTCTTTTGGGTTTTGTCCCTGCCGGAAGAGGGAGTCGTATTTACTAAAGACGACTCTGACATCAAACCGACCTCCCACAATGGCTCGGTACTCGTTCGTGGGGGGGGGCGCTTATAGTGTTCTGTACTATTGCAGAACGTAAGCCCTCAATATCTCCGGGCCGCACAAGAGAAGTCATCTCTGAAAAGTAATCGGAGACACCGGGGATGTCGGTGGCAATGACCGGCGTCCCCATGGCAAGGGCCTCCAGAATAGTTGTCGGCATTCCTTCAAAGTAGGATGGAAGAACATAGACGTCTGCAACTGAGTAAGCCGCTAATATTTCAGAAAATGAAATCTTGCCGGCAAAGGTGACAGCATCCGCAATTCCAAGTTTTTCGGCTAGTTTTACTGCCCGTGAAAAGTCAGGGCCGCTGCCGACAACAAGCAGTTGGGTATGTGCTATGTCCAGACCCTTCATGGCATGAATCAGATCAAAGATACCCTTTCTCTTGGAGACCGCGGCCAGAAATAAAACAACTTTTTTATCCTCAAGGTGGTATTTCTGCCGGAATGCATTCAGATCTTCATCAGCCGGCCGGTGAAAGAGTGAGGTATCAATTCCGTTGGGGATGATGTGTATTTTCTCTTCACTGAGTCCGAGAGAAAGAAGCTGTTCTTTGTCGGACAAAGAGAGGACAACTGCTTCATCAACACGGTGAAGGATATATTTCCCAAATGTTTTTTCATAGAATTTAGGGATGAGATTTTTTATGGGGTTGGTGTAAACCACCCTGCCATGATGAGTGAGGATGACTTTTTGTGAGGGGTTATTTCCCAGGGCATGCACTGTCCGTATGGCAAGGTAGGTGTAAAGGCCGTGTATGTGTACGATGTCAGAACCGGCAAGCTGCTCAGGCAAATCAGATATGCGGGTGAGTAGAGGATTTCCCAGCGGCTCGGCAAATGAATGATAACGATGAACGGAGAAGTCTTCTTTTTTGGCAGTATCTTGATGCGGAATGTCGGATGTTATAATTTTGACAGTGTTTCCAAGAGCTTTGAGATGGGTGCTGATGTTGTAGACATACCGCTCAATCCCGCCGACATGCGGAAGATAATAGGGAGTAACCTGAACAATGTTCATCACGCCTTCACCATCCTGCTTATCGAAAACAAACCCAGCTCCGCACCCAGCGTCCTCCTCCTCATATGCACCCGCGTCCGGCCATCCTTGTAAGAAGCCGGAACGGCAACCCCGCAATTGACCCCCGTGCAGCCTGCCGTGAAGCCTGAAAAAGACCCCGGCCTCTGCCTGAACGTAAACAGCCGGAA
>CAZAWD010000218.1:0-2175 GCA_964488725.1 uncultured Methanomicrobiales archaeon
AGAATGAGTGAACTGGCCAGTGCAAACAAACACGAGAGGTTGCAGAGTTTCCGGCATCCGAACCGGTTGGTAAGCGCACCGGCCGGAATCCCGATAAGCATCATGGTTGCCGGCGGCAGGAGCATAATTATACCGGATAGAGCGGTTCCCATACCTGCCGGACCGGTCAGATAGAACGGCATAATATATACCATCCCCAGATAGACGACCGTCAGAAACAGGAGGGAGATGGCGGCCCACATAACCGTGTGGTTTCTGAGAATCTGGGCCGGCAGGACCGGGTCTTCATGGCGAAGTTCACGGCGGAAGAACAACCACCCAAGAACCGGCGAGAGGATAAGGAGCAGAATTACTCCCGGAGTCCACCCGGAAGAACTACCCAGTTCCAGAGCCGCGAGAAACGAGAGGAGCGTGGCAGTCAGCAGGACGGCACCCAGATAATCGAATGGTTTTCTGACCTGCGGTTTGGACTGCCCGGTGTTTTTCGGGATAAGCAAAAGCCCGCCGATAATACCTATCAGGCCAACCGGGAGATTTATCAGAAATATCCAGTGCCAGCTGAGAAACTCGGAAAGTATACCGCCGATGCTCGGGCCGAATGCGAGGGCTGCGCCGCCGGTGGTTGCAAGAACTCCCGTGGCAAACCCTATCTTTGATTCGGGAAGATGAAGAGTAACCAGCATGGTTGCGGTCCCGACCATCATTGCTGCTGCAACGCCCTGAAGCACACGGAATAAAATGAGCGCAGGGATGGTCTGTGCCAGAGCACAGAAGAGGGAGGTAAGCGTAAACAGGGCAAACCCGGCGATAAATATTGTCCGATATTTACCGGTGCGGTCTGCGAGTTTGCCGAAGACAAGCAGCATACTTCCCAGAGCAAGTAGATATCCGGTCATAACCCATGAAGATAGAACGTTCGATACGCCAAGGTCCTGTGTTATTGACGGAAGGGCAATGGATACGATACTGGTGTCGAGGTAGTCCATAAAAACCGCGGCACTTGCAACGAGCATCAGGAGATACTGATGCGATTTTTTCTGTAGAATCATAGATATCATCTTAGGTGGTGAGTAAACGCAAGAGGCCTTTTATCCCGATTTTTCCGCCGAGCGCCATTATTTCCGGACGGCCGGCGAGTTTTTTCAAAAGGAGAGAGGGGTTGTCCATATCTCCGTATGCGGTGATGAGCGCCAGATTTTTTTCAGTGTTTAATGCATCGATTGCCGCGTCAATTTCAGCGGGTGTGAGCGTGCGGCGAAGCTGAAGAGCTTTGAGACCGGTGTCAAGTTCGCGGCCGAAGTCAGCTTTCCATAGTTTTTCATAAACGGAGAGGGCGCTGTTACTGATATCGCCGGTTTCCGCGGCATGTATGGCAACAGATACCGCATGGTGGGCGGAACGGATACCCGTGTAGATGCCGCCCCCCGAGGTGGGTTTGGGAAAACCGGCGGCGTCACCGACAAGCATGCAGCCGGACCCGAATGTTTTTTTGCGGATGCCGATAGGAATGGTTCCGGTAACGGAGTGTATGCTGGTGTCGGAGAACTGTTTCCTGAATGCAGTAAAGAGATCGGGAACATTGCGGGTGCCGCACAGAGCGATGCGCGCACGGGTCGGAGAGAGAGGAATGCACCATGCGAAGAATTCGGGTGCGGCGTTGGGATAGAGTTCGACCTGCGGGGTGCTGCTCTCATGAAGGATTTCAGCCTGTATGCCTGAGTAGATGAAGCGTGACGGCGGAATGCCCAGTGCCCGTGCGGCGATGCTGCGCGGTCCGTCGGCTGCAATGAGGATAGAGTAGGGGATTTCTTCGCCCCGCGCGGTGTGAAGAATTTTTTTGTCAGGGTTTATGTTTGTAATACAGGTTTTGAGGGTGTAGACGGCTCCCGCTTCAGCGGCACGGGCGGCGATTTCATGATCGAGACGTCCCCGGTCAACGACATAGGCTTTGGGTATGCCGGCATCGAAGGAAAGAGAATGACCCGCGGACCCGAAGATTTTTGCGCCGCTGACCGTCTGGTATACGGAGCTGTTAGACACTTCGCATACGGAAAATGCATTGTTGGAGAGCAGCCCTGAGCACTGCACCGGGTAGCCGATGGCGGCGTGTTCTTCGATAACGAGAACCGAGAGGCCCGCCTCGGCACAGAGACGGGCGGCGGTTGAGCCGACGGG
>CAZAWD010000219.1:0-2166 GCA_964488725.1 uncultured Methanomicrobiales archaeon
TGGTTTGAAAAGATACAGATACGATATCTTTTTACAATCCCGGCACCTACCTCCATTATCACTCATGCCGGATGAAGAAACCCCCCTCTACAACACCGAAGACCGGTTACCGGCAGGGACGCTTCTCCTCACCATCATCCAGCATTTTTTTGTTCTTGCCGTATACATGACCTATCCGGTTATCATCACCTCCGCCATCGGCGGAACCGCTCAAATGACCACCTACCTCATCAGCGCGACCCTCATCGGCTGCGGAATTGCCACCGTTCTGATGTCGTTTCGCCGTCTCGGCCCGGGCTACCCTTTATTCATCATCCCCAACTCCTCATACCTTCCCGCCTCCCTCCTCGCCGCAACCGCCGGCGGCCTGCCGCTGCTGTATGGCATGCTGATAATCTCCGGATTCATGGAAATGCTGATAAGCCGGTTTACCCGTATCTTCAAAATAATATTTCCCCGCGAAATTACCGGCGTTGTTCTGTTTCTGCTGGGCATCTCCATCGTCCCGTTTGCCTTCCCGCTATTCCTCGGAAGCACGGCAGAAGGACCCCTTGACCCGGCATCAACCATAGTCGGCGTTGTTACGCTCGCCTCAATTATTTTTTTAAGCTGCATTCCCAAACGGATATTCAGATTCTACTCAACCATTATCGGCATCGGCATCGGGTTCCTGCTTTCACTTCTCCTCGGCGTATTTTCGTTTGAAACCTTTGCCTCTCTTCAGGGCGTCGCGGTGTTTGCCCTGCCCGACCCGTCCGGGATTCTCAGCTATCAGTTTGATGCAGCGCTCCTCATCCCGTTCCTCATCGCGGTTGTCTGCATCGTCATGAAAACAACCGGCAACCTTACCCTCTTAACCGGATATACCCGCTCCGGCAGCCGCCATTCCCTTTCCCGCGGACTCTTCCTTGAAGGCGTCGGATTATCTCTGAGCGGCGCCCTCGGCGGCATCGGCGTCGGCACCTCATCCAGCAACACCGGCCTTATTATCAGCACCGGCATCGCCTCCCGGCGGGTCGGATTTGGTCTGGGCCTGCTTCTGCTCCTCTGTGGATTCATGCCGGTGGTCGGCTGGCTGTGTCACCACCTCCCCAAACCGATTCTCGGCGCGGTTCTCATTTATGCCGTAACCTTTGTGATGATAAGCGGCTTACAGGACATCTCAACGCGGATGCTTGACTCGCGCCGGACGTTTGTCGTAATCCTGCCGATACTCATCGGCGTGTCTTCTGCCGTATGCCCCTACCTCTATGCCGGCCTGCCCGAATGGCTGGTGTTGTTCTTTACCTCGCCTCTGTCTGCCGGTGCGGTTGCGGCAGTTGTTCTGGGCCTGCTGTTTAGAATCGGAACCCCCCGCCGCCGCACCATTCAGCGGGAAGAAAATCGCGGCAGTGATAGCGGGGTATCCCGTTTTATTCTCGAATCCGCAAAACTCTGGACGCTTGACAAAACCCAGACGACCTCTCTTGCTATTGAGACGGAACAGCTGGCCCGTATCTCACAGGCCTCATCACTTACGCTGTCTCTCTCATCGAACCGGGAAATTCTCACCGTCTCTCTCGTCTGCCGGAGTATGCCCCCGACAGCCGCCATTCCCCCATCTGCAAAAACACACGGAAATGTGATAACGATATCCCATTACCTTCTCTGACACTCCCCATAGACTATATCCGTCCCCACACCCTATACATACGTAATGGATGTTGTGGCGTTCGTCAAGAATCATCTGAGCCTTGTGCTCATTGCGGTTATATTTCTACTGATTCTTATTGTGTCATGGAATTATGTTTTCCTTGGAATATTTGCCGTATCTATTGCCGTCATTGTCCTGCCGCTGCACCGCCGGTTCACCCGCCGTATTCCGGCCCCCCTCTCTGCCGGTGTTCTTACGACCATGGTAATGGGAATCATTATTGGTATTTGTGTGTCGGTGGTTGTCGTGCTTGCTTCGGACTTTCCCTTTCTGGTATCCATGATTCATACCATTATTTCAAGCGTGACATCTCTTCTGCACATCCCGGTCGGCAGTGAAGCAGTGTCAGGGATGCTTTCCGGTTTTTCCGATATGCTCACCTCGATGTTTCCCTCCATGGCAATGACCGCTGCAAAGGCGGTGCCGGCTGTTGTGATTGATTTTATTTTATTTTATGCTCTGTTGTATCTGAT
>CAZAWD010000220.1:0-2161 GCA_964488725.1 uncultured Methanomicrobiales archaeon
AGAACAAGGAAGAAGAAGAAGAGAACGCCATGGCAGGCCTTGGCGCACTCTTTGGATAAATTCCCTCTTTTTCTTTTAGAACTATTTTCAGGATTATTTTTGCCCGGACGGGTTATATCTGCTGAACTGTTAGTCAGCACGGGCCGATTTCGATTTTTTTAAATTCTAACTCAAAATATTATTATGCAATCAGCTACCAAGTTATTACAATGCGCAGATATTTCATTTTCTTTCTTCTCACAGTTGTTCTGATGGGAATTATATCTGCAGGATGTATTGCTATACCTACTCCGGACACGCCGTCTGCCAATCTGTCCCAGATTCTCACCCAGAGTGTTATGGTTGAAAAAAACGGCAGCACCTATAATATCGGTGAGAGTTATGAACTTCATCTTCCATCAAATCCGGAAGAAGGATATTTCTGGAACATCACCACCGCTGATAACGGGCTGAGAGCCGATCAGAAATATCGTTCTTCGAGCTCGATAACTGTTCTTACAATTACTGCCATGAGCGAGGGCACTCATACATTTACTGCACAGTATATGTGTCCGAATGGAGCCGGAGAGCCGGTTGCGGTATGCACGATTTATGACAGTATTGTTGTGCGGCAGACGGCCGACCCGCCGCTCGCCGACCCGCGGTGCGTTGTTCGTATTGCCGGCACAATAGAACCGAAAGCAGGAGAATATATTCTGATTATTACACCGGAGAGCTCCGCCTCCGGAAGAGTCTGGACCGCGGACGGATCAGACGGCCTGGAAGTTTCCGAATCCGTCTTTACCGAGGTAAATACCTATGCAGGAGACGGCAAGACGTATGCATGGCTGGTGACCGCTAAAAAACCCGGTGTTTATATGTTTGAGGCAACCGGCATATCGCCTGCAGGTGTTGCATCTTCGTTTACGCTTCAATTTCATTTCTCTGAAAACGAGGCCGTCTCTGCTGCTTCCGGCACCATTAACACCAGAGGACTTACTATGGAAAATATAAGTGTTAATCTACAGAATATTTCTTTCAGTTATGACGAACATGGCATTCATCTTACTGTTGATGCCGACCTGATTAACAGCAGGACGCTGGAAATGATTGATGGTTTGACGACAAATATCAAATTTTCGTCAGAATAAATATTTATATTTTTGACCCAAAAATATTTTCATGAAGAGCCAGACAACGGATCAGAATACCATGGAAAAGACAACGGTTAGTCCGGCATCGGGATTCAACCGCCCTTCAGGAGAGCCGACTCTCAAGAACGCACGGCGAAATAAATAGTATTTACATGAGGACGAGCGTCTCATCCTCAATATTTTTAGACCACGTCCGGGATTCTATTGGTGATGAACTCAGATCATGTAGAATATTCAAATGATTTTTAAGATCCCTGTTATCATAGAGATAAAATTCAACCGGCTTCCAGAGTGCAACCCAGCCGATCACCACAAAACTCTGTCCTATCGCATAGACAACATCGGAACTTCCAAACACCGTGATAATGATACTGGATAAAACAATACAGGCAATCAAAAATATCATTCCGCGGATAAGATATCGTCTCCCTTTCTCCTGTTCCTGCAGATACTTGTGATACTCAACAGAAAGGCGCTTTTTAAAATAGGAAGGAATGGCATGTTCCATACTTGATCTGAGGCCCTCATTTTGATACAATGAATTTTCCAGATAGAGAACAATTTTTGCGCGGTCACGTTCATCAGAACTCACCTCTTCCATTGCCTGTAAAAAATACTCCACAGTGGAACTGTTAAGGTCTTTTTCAGCATCCGGGTCGGGGTCGAGCGGATTGTAAATCTCCGACGGACTGCTGATTTTGAGATCAATGACGGGCACATCGTTTTCCCGTTTGAGCGAACAGATACTTTGCGGCCGGTTGTTAAATTTCAATTTCATATTTTACCTTCCTGAGATAAAATTCCCGCAGTAATCACCTGTCCGGCAGAGATACATCCATCCCCGAACGGATACCGCGGATTCGTAATGCAGGCAACGCCGGCAGAAGCAAGTTCGGCAATTATTGTTTCCCGAACCGCACGGTTGATAGCAACCCCTCCGGAGAGAGCGGCTGTTTTGATACCGGTTTTTTCTGATGAAAGTACCGCGAGCCGTGCAATTCCTTTGGCGAGATGTTCCTGCACCGAAG
>CAZAWD010000221.1:0-2161 GCA_964488725.1 uncultured Methanomicrobiales archaeon
GTCACGATAAATGTCCATGACTTTGTAGGAAACTTCTTCAAGTTTCTCGCTGTTAAATTTAGAGAGAACAAGCTGGGTCTGCATTGGATTGGAAAAACCATCCTCGGCAACAATACCCAGCCGGTCATAGAGCGGGGGCAGAGACCGGATACCCTTTGCGCTGTCAAAAAATGCAGGAGTTCCCGCAAACAAAAAAAATGTTCCGGGAATTTCACCTTTATCAGTTTGATCAACAATCTGCCGGAGATTGATATATCCCTTCTCGCGCAGAGGACGGGAAAATGCCTGTGCGGTTTCAACTTCATCAAAGCTAACAAACAGACCGGAAAACCCGGCCTGACGCATAATATAAACCAGTCCTTTCAGAAAGAGAAGGGCGTCAGTCTCAGAAACCGCACCGCGAATACCTGCCTGCATTTTAAAGGTCCGGTTGGCGACCGTCGTATCGCCTGCAATCCATCCGACCGCTGCCTGTGCCGCTGCAAACTCCCCCTTGCCGGCTGCGATATAATACGCACGAAGAGCTGCGGACAGCCCCGAACTCACGCCGGAAACACGTTCCAGAACCGACTCTATCTCTTGTGCAGTCATCTCAGAAAGTTTTGGATCACGCTCGTTGATGCCGGTCTCAATGAACCTGTTTTCAATACCATATATCCAGGTATCAATGATACTTTTGAGCGCATGACTCTCGGTTGCGGTGGTAAGACCCGCACAGATTTTGGCATAAAGAGCCTGAAGTTTATGCAACGGGGTATCCGGTGAAATTACCACGTGCGACACCACAAACTTTTGTGACAACGCAATCTCAGCTGCACGGGCAATAAGAAATGTTTTTCCCGACCCGTAATCCCCGCGCACGAACT
The DNA here is from genome assembly GCA_964488725.1 of uncultured Methanomicrobiales archaeon. Classification (GTDB taxonomy): domain Archaea; phylum Halobacteriota; class Methanomicrobia; order Methanomicrobiales; family Methanocorpusculaceae; genus Methanocorpusculum. The sequence continues at coordinate 867 of CAZAWD010000221.1, forward strand.
TACAGTCTGCATGACCGGCAGCAACAAAAGAAAGCTGGGAAGCAAGTACTTTTTCTTCTGAGGAGAGGCCGACCGCAAGACGCGACAACCCCGACTCCGGAACGGTTCCGCGGCGCAGAGCGTTGATAATAGCCACACTTTCCATCCGGTTCTCACCCGGGTTACCTACGGCCGACATATCCATACACCTCTCCGCGGTCTCCCACCCCGCGTTTTTCAATCAGCGTTACACCAAGTTCTGCAGTTTTGGCAAGCAAAGCGTTAACAATCCCGGCAACCCTGCGTGTTTCAAGAATAGAACGCAGGTCCATCTCCGTTGCCTCACGATGTTCGCGCAGGAACATAATCAGTTTACGTTCACGTTCGTCCAGATTCGGAAGAATATCTTCTTCTGCTGCAATAGAAGATTCTTCTGATTCGTCTGAGGAGTCGGCAGTATTTGTCAGCCGTTCCTGAAGCACCGGCCGCTCGGCAAGCGCCCGGCCTTTGGCACGGGAAAGAAGATCAGTAAAATCCTGAATCTGAATCTTATCCGGATAGCAGGGAAGGACGTCAATTCCACAAAGGCAATACCATTTACAGTCCTCAAAGTTTAATGCTTCAAGTGCGTCAAGCGCCGCATACAAATAAACCGCAGCAAGCATCTCACGACCACAAGACGTAAGACGGTCAGAGACTAAACTGAGTTTTTTCTGCACCAGATCACGGGCCCGCTGCAGACGATACAACTCATCCGGGCCGTTTAGAACAGCAGCAGCGGCCCGTTCAAGGTCAGATACCTGAACCGCATTGGTAAAAATATACCTGAGCACCGTCTCGCATTCACGCACCGCACCGGTTCGTTTCAGAAATCCGGCGTAGGCAATCCCCCCGCGAATAAAATCCGCACGATATGCACGGTAATACCAGTCTTTTGCCTGAGGAATGGAACCTGCCGCTTCATACGCCCCGGCAATTTTTGAAAGACATACCGCACCCGGATACGCTGAGAGGACAACACTAATTACACCTGCCACCTCTTCTTTGGTGCGGACCATTGAAAGAAATGCAATATAGCGGTCAATAACAATTTCAGATGTTTCATCATCATCAGATGAACAGACCCGGTTTATAAGGCTTCGATAAATAGTTTGCGCACCGTCGCCGTTTCCACAGCGGGACTCAAGATCTGCGGCAAGGAGATGATAAATAGCATCACTGTCAGCAGTGAGGAGATGAGCCAACTCAAACTTGGCCGCATCGAAATTACCAAGAAGTTTTTCCAGAAGCACAAAGGAAAAACGAATCGACGAAAC
>CAZAWD010000222.1:0-2154 GCA_964488725.1 uncultured Methanomicrobiales archaeon
AACCCTCGACCTGCTGATTACGAATCAGCCGCTATACCGCTAAGCCACGGCGGCAAAAATTGTGTAATAACATTATCCCTTCAACCATAAATAAGTTATTAATTCCATCCCCTCACGAATATCCCTGCAACTCAAAACTCTCCCCCTCTTTTTGCTGCTGATGTGAAATCTCCCCAAACTTTGCCTCATAATCCGCAACACTTTTTCCGAGAGCCGCAAGCAATCGTTTTGCATGCTGCGGACTAATAGACACAATTGCCTTTGCCCTCGCCTGCCCCACCCCCGGCAACTGATGCATAAACAACATCGTAAACTCATCATCCTTAAACGCAATCTGAATCATATTACTATAAACCGGATCCAGCGCCTGGGGAATCTGCACATTAACTTCATTCGTAGCCATAAATATATATAATGTCATGACAGAATTTATGCTTATAGGAATCCGATGTCTGAAAACTCCATATCTGTCAGCGACATACTCCGTGCGAGCCGGTGCCCCATGCAGCTCTACCTCTCCCGCTCCTCCCCTGCTGACTTCAGTGAACCGCTGCGCTACTCCGTCGCCAAACAGATATCATATCATCTGGGCGACCCGCTTAACCTTGAAAAAATCGAAGACGAACTCCGCCAGGTCCTACCCGATTACAGCACGCCCGCCCGCACCGCGCTTGAAGAAATGATCACCGCCTGCACCCGCATCACCTGGCGTCACGCCCTCACCTTCGACATGCAGGTCGACTCTGAAAAATACAACATCCACGGACGTGTTGACCGGGTCTTTGACGACAGCTTTGCCATCATCAAAGGCGGCCACGCCCCCTCCCACGGCGTCTACGCCGACGACCGGCTGCAAGCCGTCTGTTACTCCATCTGCCTTGAAGAAATGTACGGCAAAGAATTCTACGGCCGAATCGAATACCTCGGCTCCGGCACCATTCGCAGTGTCGTTCTCTCCCCCGCCGACACCCGTGCATTTCTCACCTCACTTCGAACCGTTGAAAAAATCAGGAGCGGTGAAATTCCGCGCGCCATTCGCGGAACAAATTGCAAATGGTGCCGGTTCGCCGAATCATGCCGCCCCCTTGAAAAACCCCCCTCACTTTTTGAAAGAATGCGGCGGTCCGGAAAAGCAACCTAGATATCATAAAAAACAAATATAGATACCATATGGCGGCCGACCTCCCTGAAGATATACTGGAAGCAATTCTGAACACCCATAAATCATGCACCCCGCGCCGCGACCTTTGCACCCTCTCCCGGCGGGACGAAACCGCCTTTAACGCCGCAATCTCCGCCCTCAAAGACAACGGCTGCCTCAACGAAACCGCCGAAGGGTACACCCTCACCGAACGGGGAACTGCAAAAGCCGCATCCGTCGCCCGTAAACATGCCGTACTTGCAAGCTTTTTAACCGACGTCCTCGGCGCCCAACCCGACGAAGCCTCAAAAGAAGCCTGCATCTTAGAACACACCATCTCCACCGCCACCATCAACAAACTAAACTCATTCATGGACGAACACAGCACCGCCGCCACCCCCGCCCCTCCGCACTACACCGACCACCAGAACCTCACCGGAAAAACCCCCATCGTCGCACTGGTCACCTGTGAAGAAGGCGCACTCCTCCATGTCGCCATGATTCAATCCTTCTCAAAACACAGCCGCCTCATCGACCTTGGAATCATCCCGGGCGAACTTATCACCCTTCGCCGCAAACTCGACAACAACGCCGTAGTAATAAAAGTAAAAGGCTGCGACATCGCCCTCAGCCCGGAAGTCGCCTCCAACATAATGGTTGAGCGGTGCAGCCTGTCATGACAAAAACCGCCGTCTTAATCGGCAACCCCAGCGTCGGAAAATCCCTCATCTTCAACGCCCTCACCGGACTCGGCGTAGAAGTCAGCAACTACCCCGGCACAACCGTCAACATCATGTCCGGCGTGGTTAAATTCGAAGAAAGTGAATTCACCCTCGTCGACCTGCCGGGTATCTACTCCCTCTCCGGCGGCTCGGCAGAAGAAACAATGGTGCGCGAATATCTGGTCTCTGAAAACCCCGACCTTTTCATCGTTGTTTTAAACGCAGCACATCTTGAACGGAACCTCTACCTCCTCTTACAGGTCGCCGAAATTCAAAAACCTCTCCTCAGTG
>CAZAWD010000223.1:0-2149 GCA_964488725.1 uncultured Methanomicrobiales archaeon
TGGCACCTATCCCGCACGCTTCGCCGTGCAGGGCTTTACCGGGCGCGATTTTTTCAAGCATATGGGCGAATTTATGTTCGCCGCCGGAAGCAGGACGTGAACTGCCGGCAATACTCATGGCAACACCGGAAGCAAAGAGTGCTTTCATTACTATCCATGCGGCGTTTTCATCGAATGCCTTTATTTTTTCAGCGTTCTCGACCATGAGTTCAGCAGTTATCATAGAAAGTGTCATGGCATACTGGCTTATTTTTTCACCGGTTTCTTTTTCTGCCATATCCCAGTCAAGCGTTGCGGTGTAGTTTGCGATAGTGTCAGCATATCCGGCTGCCATGAGCCGGTGAGGGGCGTTGGAGAGGATGGCGGTGTCTGCAACAATAGCAAGAGGCGGATGCGCTGCAACACTGATGGTGCCGTCGGCGGTGCGGATGGATGCGCGCGATGAAGCAATACCGTCGTGGGAAGCCGCCGTGGGAACACTGATAAACTGGATATCAATGTTGTATGAAACGATTTTTGCAATATCAATTACCCGTCCCCCGCCGACGGCAATAAGAAGAACTGCACCGTAATCAATGGCATAATTGGCGACCCGGGTAACTTCTTCGTAGGTTATTTCACCGACTTCAAGCGTCTCTACCTTGTTTCCGGCCTCGGTAAGAAGAGATGCGACGGTCGTTCCAACAGATGACATAGTAGTAGCACCCGACAAAATAAGGAGCGGGCCTTTGATACATAAATCAGCAATTACGGCCGGAAGCTGCCGGAGGGCTCGATGGCCCGCCACAACGTCACGCGGCATCTGAATCCAGCGGGATTTGTCAAAGGTTTTATTCTTGAGTATCCTATTATTCTCTACGTTCATAGCGGGTCCCTGGTATGTTTAATGAAATCTATAATTGGATTGTTGGTCTGGAAGCTTCGACCTATACGGTTGCTCAGACTATTTTGTATGCTCTATTAGTTCTCGTCGGATTGTATATACTTTATCGATGGTTAAAGAAGGAAAAGATTGCGATTGATACGCCGCTTATTATGACGTCAGTGTCGTATGTTGTTCTGGGCGGACTTTTGCGCGTGGTCGAGGATACCGGGATGGTGCCTGATCCGTGGTGGATTTTCTTTATTACGCCGCAGGTGTATATTCTGACGATGCTGTTTGCGATGGCGGCGTTGTTTGTGTCGTATCAGTTGCAGAAGAAAAAGGTGGTGGTCTCGTATACCCGGCCGTATATGGCGATTGGTATTATTTCTTCACTGATAGCATTTGCGTTTCTGGTCTGGTTCGGAGTTACTGATGCGGGCGCGACGTTTGATGTCGGCATTATCGGGATGGTTCTGCTGATTGCAGCGGCTGCAAGTGCGGCGCTCTGGGCGTTTCTCAGATATGTGTGCCGGTGGAAATATGTGAGCAATCCCATCTATCTGGCACTTATCGGGAGCCATTTCCTTGATGCGTCGGCAACGGCGTTTGCTCTTGATATGCATCCGCTGCATTATATTGAGCAGCATGTGTTAGGCGGCGGGCTGATTGAGATGACAGGAACGGCGTATAGTATGTTTGCGCTGAAACTGGTGGTGCTGATTCCGGCTATCTGGGTTCTTGAGATGTTTAAGAAAGAAGAGGGAATGGATGTGGTCTGGCATCTGGTATTGTTTGCGATGATTGTGGTAGGACTCGGCCCCGGTCTGCGCGATCTGCTCAGGATGGTTTTGTGGATTTAACGGGCATCTTATTTTTTTTGTGACACGCGTTATCGTCCCTGCACCTGTGACAGCAGATCACGCACCGCTTCCTCACGCCGGGCAAGCACACATCCCCCGTCATGCCCGCCGGCCGTCAGCCCCTGTACCTGCATCTCATGGAAAAGCGGCGACGAAATCGCATCCAGAAGCGAACAGTTCTTCAGACTCCGGTCTGAAAACGGCGAAAAGGGACAGGGCTCCGCACCCCCGTACGGATTAATAGGGAAAAATCCCCGGCCCGCTGCAAGGCACCCGCCCAGAGCCGCTTCATCGCCCGGAAACGCAATAAAAATAAGCGACGGATACGCCGTGCGCAGCACATCCAGCCGCACAAGATACGCAAAGCGTACCGCCTCATCCGGCTCCATCTCCCGGGTCGTATGATCCGCTGCCGTATACTCAA
>CAZAWD010000224.1:0-2145 GCA_964488725.1 uncultured Methanomicrobiales archaeon
ATCTTCACGGCGGGGACTGGAAAAAAATCCGCGAGGCTCTCCGGATAATCGGGGCGCCTACTACGCCCGCCGAACTCGGTATAACCGATGAACAGGCCGTAGAAGCCGTCATCCGTGCAAAAGAAATCCGACCGGAACGTTTTACGATTTTCGACACCAATATATCAGAAGAAAAAGCAGAGGAAGCTGTTCACGCCCTCTACGAGGAGTAGCAATGTCAGATGAAGAAAAAATTGTAACTATAGTCGGTGAAGCACTGGCAAGTGAGGGGGCCGAATTTGTATACGCCGGAAAAGTTCCCGCATGCGAGGAGTGCAGACTCCAGAAAGTCTGTCACAACGCAAAACTAAAAGAAGGACGACGATACAAAGTTGCGTCTCTTCGCAAAACCTGCCACAAATGTAACATCCATGCGAACGGAGCGCGGGCAGTAGATGTCACCGAAGCCGCGATAACGGCTGTTATACCGGCCAGTCAGGCAACCCGCCGCACGAGAATAACCTATACTCCGGTCTGTGACGATAAATTTTGTAAAGGGTATGCGTTCTGTCATCCGGACGGGATGACAGAAAACGGACGCTATGTGGTAATGGAAGTGCTTGGTTCCTACACTGAAATGTGCCCGCAGGAAAAGAAAAATCTGAAACTCGTTGAACTTCGAAACGTGCCGACCTGAGCGATCCCGCGAGGGGCTGCCAGAAGGGAAGGGGGGGTGAAGCTACTATTATTTCCCTCTCCACTGCACATACTACAGTATGGATACTGACGCAAGTGATATGCTTATTTTCGACTGCCCTGTCTGCGGCGAAGAAACCGATTTTGAGATACTAAAAGAACCCCCCGAAGCCCTCATCCGCTGCACAATCTGCGGTCATACTATGCGTGTGACGCTTAAAGAGCCAAAAACATGCATGGTAAAGGCTGTCATCAGCTATGGGAATGAATCGATTCCGGCCGCCATTGAGCTGCTGGAAGGAGAAATCGTTTCAGTGGGCGATTTTTTAGTGGCGGAAGCCGGCACGACGTCATATAACGTTGAAGTAATGTCGATTGAAGAGAATAATGCGCGCCGGCAGAAGTTTGAGGCAGATAAGATTGCAACCCTCTGGACCCGGCTGGTTGATACCGTTATTGTCAGTGCTTCGGTAAATAAAGGTGCGACCACGCTGCCGCTCTTTGAGCAGGTTGACGGTGAAACGGAATATATGATTGATGCTATTACTTCGGTCGGCGGAAAAAAGTTCAGAATTAAAAAAATAAAACTGCGGAAAGGAAATGTTATCACCAGAAAAGGGAAAACCGCAAAAGCATATGAGATTAAACGCATCTACGGCGAACGTTCATAAATACCATACTCCTTTATTTTTTCAGCGCTGAAAGATATACGCGTATCCCGAACAATAATAATCGCAAACAGCCGTCCGACACCGGAGCGGGTTGATTAGGCAGGCTATTTTTATCACCATCGGTTTTTTTATAAAGGGGAAACACCATACATATATCTAATATACATATGATAGGTGCATGGCAGATGATGTTCGCTTGACGCGGTCTAAGAGATTCGGGTTTCCCGTTCGTTTTTGTATAGGACTTCTACTAATAAGTCTAGTTATTTCAAGTGTTTTTTTGGCAGGTTGTGTTTTTCAGCCTGACGCTGATAAAAATGTGACCGCACCGGTTTATATTTCCATCCCTCAGGACATGGTACGTGCGCTGGATATGTGTGCGCGCGATTTTATGTATGTTGATAAAAGCATTGAGAGCGATGGATTTAATCTTGCCATGGCGTTGCGCGCAGCAGCAGACCATCAGGGAATTATTAATCAGTTAGCGGCGTATTACGCGGCTCACTCGTATCTGGAAGGTGTGTTGTATTATGACAATCTCACCAGCCAGTGGATTGAATATCCGGAGGTTTCGGTGCAGGACAAGCGTCTTGCGTCGTCTATTCCGACGCTGACCGAATCTGATTTCAGTCTGACATCGTTACAGATTTATTATGATGCCATCGACGTTGAAGGGGAAGGATGCTGTAATATATTGTATACTCCTGTCTATGATGTGAATGGGAAGTATTGCGGATATCTCGCGTTTTTTTGGCAGGTTGTGTTTTTCAGCCTGACGCTGATAAAAATGTGACCGCAC
>CAZAWD010000225.1:0-2139 GCA_964488725.1 uncultured Methanomicrobiales archaeon
CTGGGCTGTCGGCATCGTCTATCTTCCGGCCGGTCTGCCGGTCTCAATGATATATGCAACCCTTATGCGGCGGAAATACCGGGCGTCAGGCACATAATTTTTTCATCTGCCAATCCCATATATTCTGACATGCAGATACAATACATCGGTCACGCCTGTTTTATCCTCACCGGTTCAAAGAAGATTATCATTGATCCGATGCCGCTGGGAACCGGGCTTGACGCCGATATTACGCTGATTACCCATGCGCATGATGACCATCTGGGAGAGCATCCGGAACTGTTTGGCAGAACCTATGCTTCGCACGAACTCAGCGGCTGGCTGAAAAAACGCGGGGTTGATGCGGTTGGTATGAATATAGGCGGCAGCATCACCGATGACGGTGTTACCATTACCATGGTGCGGGCCGATCATTCCAACTCTCTGGAAGAAAACGGGGTGCCGGTCTATATGGGCCTTGCCTGCGGGTTTGTGATTCAGATGGACGGGGCATGTATCTATCACGCAGGAGATACCGGGCTGTTTTCAGATATGAAACTCATCCGCGACCTGTATCATCCCGCCGCGGCCCTTCTTCCGGTCGGCGGCCGCTTTACCATGGGACCGGCAGAGGCAATGATGGCGGCTGAATATATTGCAGCGCCGCTTGTCATTCCCATGCATTACGATACGTTTTTGCCCATCCGGCAGGACCTGACAGAGTTTAAGAAGGCAATCGAAGCGACAACGAACATGCGTGTTGAATGCCTTCATCCGGGAAACGAGCTGACACTGTAGAGAGAACGCAGGTAAAACGCCAGAGTGGTTATTCCATTCCCGTTTTTATGAACCGTGCAATGAGTGCATCCATCTGAATGTCGGCATCTGCTCCTTCACTTAACCTGAAATCGGTTTCGCCCAGTGCATCTATTAAATCTACTTTCATGCGCCGGTCAAGGGTCTTTGATGAAGTAATCTCCCGGTACATCTGATTGAGCAGTTCGTTTGGTGCAATTCCCTTGTCATACATCAGTCCGTGCAGAACACGTTCCGCGGTCTCAAAATCACCATCCAGACAAAGAGATAGAAGTTCGGTTACCTCTTCGGGTTTTGCGTTCGACGTAATCGCATAAATATTTTCAGCGGTGACAACCGGCGAGACAATGGCCGCTCCCTGTAGTGCATTAATGGCTTTTCGCATATCGCCGAGTGAAACATAGGCAATGGCGTTATATGCGCTCTCTTCTATGGTAATGCCTTCATTATCTGCAATTTTATTCATCTCTTTGGATATTGCCGCGTCTGATAGAGGTTTAAACCGGTAAATGGCACAGCGGCTCTGAATCGGGCCAATTATTTTTGAGGAGTAATTGCAGGAGAGAATAAACCGGCAGGTCTCAGCATAGTTTTCCATCGTCCGGCGAAGAGCAGCCTGGGCGTCCTGCGTGAGGGCATCGGCTTCATCCAGAAACAGAATTTTAAAGGTTGCATCTCCCATGGGTGCGGTTCGTGCAAACTGTTTGATCTGGTTTCTGACGACGTCAATTCCCCGTTCATCAGAGGCGTTCAGTTCCCTGAAATTCATGTTCCATGTATCGCCGAACATTTCACGGGCAAGAGCGACCGCGCAGGTAGTTTTACCAATGCCTGCCGTGCCGGTAAAAAGAAGGTGGGGAAGGGAGCGGGCAGCAACATATGATTTCAGCCGCTCAACTATTTCGGTCTGCCCGGCAACATCGGAGAGGGTTTTCGGGCGGTATTTTTCAATCCAGATATCGGGGGATGCTTCCATGATCTATATATGTTGACGCTGAAACTGAATAATCATTGTGACTCGGACAGGGCCGCCGGAAATATACGGGGCTTGTCTTATCATACCATTTGTATAGTATCCTCTCTTTTTGGTTTGATCTTCATGAGTCGTCCACCCCCTCACAAGCGTAAAGTACATCACCTAATCAGACGAAATATATTGACTATGTTTGAAGGTGTAATCCCAGCACTCATAACCCCCTTCCATGCCGACGCCTCCCAGTCGCTCGACTTAGAAGGTCTTCGCACCTGCATTGAGCACACCGTTCGCGGCGGCGTCCACGGCCTGCTGGCCTGTGGTTCAACGGGCGAATCTGCAACAATGACCCACGCAGAACACATACGCGT
>CAZAWD010000226.1:0-2126 GCA_964488725.1 uncultured Methanomicrobiales archaeon
TATCTATACGCCGAATCATGATATTGATGACGATGGCGATCTGGGCCGCACGGTCAATGCAGATGTTGTCTGGAAAGCAGAGGAGCCGGCGCTTGAAAAGAAGGTCGGGGATGTAGTGTTCAACAAAGGGGTTGTTGGAAAAACCCTGCGTAAAAAGGCCGGTGCGTTTATGGAGGCGGTGCAGGCCTTATCTGATGATGAGAAAATTACGCCGCCGCTGCGGGTTACCGCAGACGGGGAAGAGCTGGACGTGCCGCAGGATGCATGGACGGTCTCATACGTCTATTCGGTGTCCGGGCAGGCAGTGGATGTAATTATGGCCGATGAGGTTATGATTACTATCCGCCGCTGATTTTTTTTATTTTCGGCTGATGAAAAAAAGAGATTTCACTCAATGACAAATATCGTGAAATCGGCCGACCGTGATTCTCCATGCGGCGCCAGATTTATAGATGCATAAATCTGATTATTTTCAACCCATCCTTCAGACAGGATCACTGCACCGTTTTCCCGTGCGGTTGCCGCACCGGCAATTAAATACATGCCCGGATGCTGATAGGTCAGACACAGCCCCATGTCCCAGTAATTATTCGCAACATTTCCTTTTGTAATCCCCCGATAAACGAGCGATCCGTTTTGAATTGCCGTTTCATTCAGCATCATAATCAGGCGGCTGTCGACAAGCCGGATATACTGGCCGTTTGAGAGAAGGTCCATGCTTTGAAGAGTCAGGGGCCGCACCATATCCGGATATTCCGCCACGGGAGAAACCGGATTGCCGTCTGACGTATAAATCCGTTTTATAGTTGCAATGCTCTTTGAACCGGATTCCGAAACCGCAGTAGTCCAGAACATCAGTTCAGTCCCGGCACTATATTTTTCTGCTTTCAGTTTCCAGAACTCACCATCGGCGGTAATTACATTATACCATGCCCGCGATGCATCGTCACTGACAAAAGAACAGCTGCCAACAAAATTCCGGTTTTCCACAACGCCTGAAACATCCGCTTCAAACATGCCAGATATAATACCATTCTTTTCATGTTCAACAATGAACCTGGTGCCGTTCAGAGAAGTAATGGTCTTTTTCTGCATCTCTTCAGCAGATACGATGTGCCAGTTTCCCGCAATCGAAAACGGCGCATGAACGCCGGCGGTGTCATTTGCACGGACCATAACCGTTTCTGATGCTCCTATCTGCTGACTTGAACTATTATAAGTTGAAGACGCGATAACCAGCGTTCCATTATAGTATGTTCCATATACCAGTTCACGTTCAAGCTCTGAACCCGCATCAAAAACAAAAGCGGTGCCGGCCTGATTAAATATACCGCCCGGAATTTTCATCCCTTTCCAGATGCACTCAAACAGCCGCCCTTCCTGACTCAGGACAACAAATGAGGTATTGGAATTTGACGATACAATAGCTCCGTCACTCATAACACTCTCAGCAACAGCGTTCCACACACCGGTGAAATTGACAACACTATCGTTTGAAAGAACCGGCGGCTCTTCAAAACTAATACACCCTGATGCAGACAGGACAATGAGTAGAGCGGCAGCAAAAAATATCCCGCAGAATTTCTTCATTGAAGTATTATTATAGTTAAACTAATATTTAAGCAGATGGTATCACCCTCCGGCTACTGCGGGCAGATGTGCGCCTTTTTTTAATTTGACCGCCGGGCTAAAAAAGAACAGAAAATATCCCGCATTTTTACCGGCGAATAAAGCCTCAAAGAAAACATATATATAGAACTGCAATACAACAAATATGTGCAACAAGTAAAACAGGAAAAACACCATGGACTTCAAGAGTAAAAAACAGGATCGCACGGCTCCAACATCCGCCGACCCGAACACACCCCCGTCTGCGGAAGCGCAATCCGCTAACGCACAACCCATGGATGCCGTCCCTGAGACTAATGTTGTTGACGAACTCACCAAAAAATACGATGAACTCAATGACAAATACCTTCGTCTCGCTGCCGAGTTTGAAAATTACCGGAAGAGAAGCATACGCGATCAGGAGAATGCCACCCGTTACGCAACGGAAAAATTCTCCCTTGACATTGTAGACATTCTGGACAACTTCGAACGAGCCCTCAAAAGTGATGACGAAAACC
>CAZAWD010000227.1:0-2111 GCA_964488725.1 uncultured Methanomicrobiales archaeon
GAAATTGTCATCCTTCTCCAGCTTACCGGCATATTTACCCATGAACTGTAAATCATGGTTAACCTGATACAGACCTTCCGTGGAGATGATAAAAGCATTTGTCGTGTTGCCGGGCGTCGCAGACGACTGTTTGTTATATTTATATTCGATTTTACTCAAAGCATTAAATCTGTCGTTGTCCAGAGGCCGGTAGGCAATCCCCGCCATCAACCGGGACGTATGATCTTCTGCCGACACCCCGCCCTGTTCCAGGAAATATCTTTCCCTTATAAGCAGTGTATAATCGGGATTGATCTTGTAAGCCATGGCCATTTCCGCCAGATAGGAGTCTTTACCGTCATCGGCTATTTCGTGACGGTGTTCCGCTCTGCCGGTTAATTTCACATCTTTCTTGGGTAGATATTCCACACCGGCAGATACTGCATAAGCATCCGGTTCATTCTCATTTTTTTCACCACTTAAGGTACTCAGGTACTCGGCGGTGAGATTTGCCGTTACACCATCCGCAATATGGTATTTATTTTTCAAACCCACAACCTGCTGATTACGTGACCCCGCGGAGCTATCTGCCAGACGGTATTCATTAAACACGGTTGTGTTCTTCAGAATCTCAGATTCGGCGCCGATCAGGGTTCTGGTCTGCTTGCTGTCCTGATATTTTGCATATTCTTCCCTGACGTATAAGCGGGTTTGCTGATTAAACTTGTAATTGAGTCCGCCCTGAGTCAGGGATAATGCATCTTCGCCCACATCCTGTTTATGGCTAAGAGACAGGGACAGGTTAGTCAGAATTTCTCTTTCCAGCGCCAGTTTGATGTACGTCGCCTTATCCGGTGTTTCGTAGGAATTGAGGAAGGGGACACCGTTGAGCAGTCCACCCGGTGTATAGGGAGTCTGAGCCGGAGTTTTGGTCAGATTATCAGATTCCTCATGAGATACTTCGAGACCGATGGTTGTTTTCTTGAATTTCTTGGTAACGTCCACAGAAGCCAAAGTACGCGATGTATTATTAATCCTGTCATCTTCGTCCAGATATTTCGCCTTCAAGGTCAGACCGGGCTGAATTTCATAAGCGGCATCCAGTCCCCATTTTTCCGTACCGCGCACCGCGTCGGTTGCCGACGGATTACCGAAGTAATCGCTTAATGTCTGATAATAACCGTTGAGAGACAGTTGATTCAGCGGACGACTCTTTACATCGACAAACCAGCCGTCACCGGTTTTAGAAACAAAGTCACTGTTGATATCAAACAATCCGCGGGTATTGGCATATTCCGCCTTGAGCGTGGTTTTGAGCGGCAGATGGATTGTTAAATCTGTTCCCAGCAGATGCGAGTTTTGTATGGCGTTTTCCTCAACAATACCGGTTGCGCCGATCTCCAGCATTTTATTTGGCTTATAAGCGCCCCGACCGCCATAGATGAAGTATTTATCGCCTTCGCCAATGCCTTCATAGGTGGCAATAATGTAAAGCGGATTGCCGTCAGCGTCATGACTGGGAATCGGTTCTTTAAACAGAAGAGTTCCCAGACCGTAATCAATTTCGTAGTCAGCCCCTCTTGACTGAGGTGCTTTATGGATGATGCGGTCAGGTTGCAGGCGGTCGCGTGTTTCAATAACGATACGCTCCGAACCGTCTATAATCTGATTACTGGTTAAGTAGTATAATCCGGAAATTCCTTTGCCGGAAATGGTATCGACAACCTGGCTCTGATTCGTACGCGTGCCGAACGAACGCAGTTTGAATTGATCCGTATTGACTTCGACCTTAATCCCGTTGAAGGATCGCGAATAGGCACTTAATTTGGTTTCCGTCAGATCGGTGCGGTAATCGCCATACAGCAGGAAAGATTTATCCTTCTCCAGTTTGACATACAGATTTTCACGGGACAGGGCTTCGTATCCTGTTTTGCTTTCATCGCCGTAAGCCGGGTACTTGTCTTCCGAATCCAGGCGGGTATCCGATTCGCGGAAAAGTTCATCCGTGTGTTGCTTGTTGGAATCATAAGCGGCTGTCAGAACAAAGTCTTTGTAGATGTTGCCCTTCATAAAGAAAGCGCCGCGTCCGTCCAGATATGTTCCTTCGTCAAAGAAAGTTCTATCTTTCAAGT
>CAZAWD010000228.1:0-2087 GCA_964488725.1 uncultured Methanomicrobiales archaeon
ATCTCAATGGATTTCGGAACAACGCTTGATGGCAGAATTACCAGTGACGTTGATCCTGACGCACCATCTCCCTTTGCAAAGACAATTGGAAACTTCTGCGGACTTGCAGGCGCCATTCCTGACGCTATCATCCGCGGAACAGGCCTTGTTGACAAGAAAAAAGGTACCGCTCTTGACCTGTTTGGCGAACACTGTTCGGCAGCATCAACGCGCGCAACGAAAAAAGCACAGCCCTATGTTGAACGGTGTATGAACATTCTCGATATCGCCGAAGTTCCGCGGGACCGCAAACGGTTCGGCAGAGTCCCGGTCTGTGCTGATGTCGCAAAAGATTCCGGCATTGTGCTTATCGGTGTTGATATCGGACGTGACGGTGACCGGATAAATGAACTGGAAGATATCGGTGCTGAACTTGGCAAAAACGAAAATAAAGATGTAATCCGTGAAGTTGTTGACCGGGTCTGTGCAAACGTTGCCCTGAAAATCATCGACCTCTGCCTTGAACGTAACCTTCTGCCGAAAAACAGCTCCATCGGATTCACCGGACGGGCAATTATTTCCGGCAACAAACCGCAGTATATCCTTGAAGGAGTGACCGAACGCGGGATCTATGATGAGCCGGTCGATCACCTCGTATTTGTTGACGACGGACTTGCACGCGGAGCGGCACTGATGGGGCGGTGTATGAACAGTATCGGACATCCAAAATGCCCCATTGGCGGGGTGCGGGGCGGACATTGTATAATGGCAAAGCGCCAAAAGATAGGGAAGTAATTATGGCAGACGATACAGCATTTGATTTGATTATTCCGCCGGGAACACCGCGGACCGCCATCCGGGATGCAGCACTGAAGTTCGATGTTGAACTGGTCAGTGTCACCCGACCGCTGAGCTATGCAAACATGGTAAATGATGAACGTGAACTTTTAGCGTTTCGTGGAAAACGTGAAGAGATTGAAAAAGTCAATGAGTTTATAATTTCTGAAATTAAAAAATTCATCGGGAACTATTAATTCCCTTTTTTAGACCCGTGCAAAAAAATTAAGGTGTTAAATTACCAGCGTCGGCGGCGCATATACACGAGCCATAAGCTCGGTGTTAAGGAGATACAATGCTTTTGCGTCATCGCCGTAGAGTTTCATCTTGGCGATGATATCGGTTGCATTTTTCTCCTCCTCTCCCTGTTCCTTAACAAACCAGTCCAGAAACTGCATCGTACGAAAATCTTTTGCTTCATACGCTGCGGCATAGATGGTGTTAATCAGTGAGGTAACATACTGCTCATGCTCAAGCGTAAGCGTGAGCGGCGCGAGGTTGTCAGAAAAGACTTTCCCGGGCTTTTCGATGGCATCGAGTGTTACCGCCACGTTGCTGTTATGCAGATACCGGTAAAAGAGCAGCGCATGGTCACGCTCTTCCTGCGCCTGCACCATAAACCAGTGCGCGAACCCGTCAAGGTTCTGACTGTCATAGTGGCTCGAAATAGCGAGATAAAGATATGCGGAATAAAATTCCCTGTTGACCTGCCGGTTCAGCAGGTCGGCAATAGTTGGTTGTAACATACTCTTCTCTATTTCTTTTATTAGATATACATCCGTGTATTGCGGCAATCACGGCAGACGGGTGCCGCATTTGGAACAAAACTTCATGCCTTCCGTATATTTTTCCCCGCATTTCGGACAGTCCCCAACTGGTTCCCCACCCTGAAGATCGGAAAGTTCTGATTTTTTTGCAGAAATTTTTTCCTGAATCGCGGTTAGTGCCAGACCATTGTCACCAAACTTGTCAAGACCATCATAGACAATGGCAACCCTCCCGATTTCAGCATACGCATCTGTCTCCTGTTTTTTAAGATCGCTGATCTCAGACTGGAGCTGGGTTATTTTAACTGATTTTTTCACTTCATCCGCACCGGACTTTGCCGTTGCTTTCAGTTCATCAAAGAATGATCCCATGATACATCAGTATTTGAACAAACCAGATAAATTAGTTTCTCTTAAAAGAGCACAAAAAACAAGGGCCAAGGCCGGGGGTCGAACCCGGGTCTAAGGATCCACAGTCCTAAAGGATGTCCAGCTACCCTACCT
>CAZAWD010000229.1:0-2077 GCA_964488725.1 uncultured Methanomicrobiales archaeon
GGTGCCAGACGGCCGGCCGCCGCTGTCCAGAATCTGCGGCCGCGATTCTGTCCGCATATAATAGTAGCTTTTTTGAGCGTGTCGGCCCGCATGGCAGGCAGACCTGACAGGTACGGTGATGAGATAATAAGTGCCATGTCGTTCATCCTGAAATCAAACGCATACGCTGCTGTCCATGCCAGTGCTGTCCGGATAATTGGTATATTTTGAATGCTTTTCCGCTCGGAGGTTGTAAATGTCAGCGGGATATATGCATCGTCTTTTTTAATGCGAAACCCGGCGGCCGTTTCTTCCAGCAGGGAAATGGTTGTCTGGAGTGACGGTGTGAGTACGAGGATGTCAGTGCCCCTGATTCCGGATTCTATAAGGCCGGCTATTTTTTCCAGTGTCTGCGCGAGCTCTTCGCGGGCGGTAGTATATCGTGTCACCCCTGCCGTTGTTTCCGGCAGGAAATCCGGCACTGAAACGTCGGGTTCGATAATTTCCGGGTGGGAACAGAACCGGTCCAGCATCCCGCGGACCAGTGCGCCGGGTTCATAGAGATTATATATGATGCAGCGTTCTGCCTGCATTTTTGCTGCGTGCGCTGCGGCCGTTTCGATTGCTTTCATGGCATCAAGCGTCTGATGTTCTTTGCACCACGCATCATACCGGCAAAAAATAGCGGATATATCGTTTAGTTTTTGGGTTCCGGACGGATACGGGACCATATGTATTGTCAGCGTAATATACAAATCAATCAGATTTTCAACCAGCGTGTCAGTGATCTGTTTTTTCATCAGCACCGATCCGGCGATATCTTTCATCAGCAGAAACATTTCTTCGGGCGCCATGATCCGAATCTCCGGCGCACGTTCGGCAAGAATTGTGCGTGCAAGATTTTTAGGCGTGGTCAGACGGGAGGCAGGCAGCACCGTGTCGTCCAGAATCATATGTGCCCGTTTTTTTACCTCGTCGTTTTCAACGATAAGCCATGAGGTAAACGGATTTATGTGTGCGGCGTCACGATAGCGGGTGCAGGCCTCATCAAGCCTTATCATAAAAAAAAGATTATAGGTTTGCCCGGTAGTTCGGGGCTTCATCGGTAATCAGGATATCATGGGGGTGCGACTCTTTGAGTCCTGCCGGCGTGATACGAACGAAGCGTGCGTTGCGGCGCATTGATTCAATATCTTTGCTTCCCGAGTATCCCATGGCAGATTTCAGGCCGCCGATGGTCTGGTAAATTACGTCGGTAACCGATCCGACATACGGGGTTGCACCTTCGACTCCTTCGGGCACATATTTTGTGGCACCGATACCTTTTTTCTGGAAGTAGCGGTCGCTTGAGTTGCCCGATGTCATAACACCAAGAGAGCCCATGCCGCGATACTGTTTGTAGCGTCTGCCTTTAACGATGATGGTTTTTCCGGGTGCTTCGTCGGTTCCGGCAAACATGCTGCCCATCATCACCGAGGATGCACCGGCTGCAATGGCTTTTGCAACGTCGCCGGAATATTTCACGCCGCCGTCGGCAACAACCGGAACGCCGCAGGGATCGGCTACGTCACAGACGTTTGCAATTGCCGAAATCTGGGGGACGCCGACGCCGGCAACAATACGCGTGGTGCAGATTGAGCCCGGTCCGATACCGACTTTGATGCCGTCGACGAAATCAGCGAGAACGCCGGCTGCTTTAGCGGTTGCAATATTGCCGGCGACGACGTCGCAGGATAGTGATTCTTTAATATTTTTCACGCCTTCTACGACATGCATGTTGTGACCGTGCGCACAATCAACGATAATTGCATCAACGCCGGCGTCTGCCAGCATTTCGGCACGTTTCAGATCAAACGGACCGACCGCCGCGGCAACTCTGAGTTTGCCGTTTTTATCGCGGTTTGCCTCCGGGTACTGCTGTTTTTCAAGCAGGTCCTGCATGGTGATAATTCCAGTGAGTTTGCCGGTGTTGTCGACTACCGGCAGGCGTTCAACCTTTTTGGTATACATCATGTTAATGGCGTCGTCTGCTGAGATGTCGTCTTTTACGGAAATCGGTTTCCGGGTCATAATCGTCTCAACGGTCTTTGTTCCCATA
>CAZAWD010000230.1:0-2075 GCA_964488725.1 uncultured Methanomicrobiales archaeon
TCAAACTCCGGACCGTCAACACAGGCAAATTTCATTTCGCCGCCGACAACAACCCGGCACGATCCGCACATACCGGTGCCGTCAACCATTACGGGGTTGAGGGAGACATAGGTCGTAATGCCGTATGGGCGGGTGACTTCACTGGTGACTTTCATCATCATACCCGGACCGATAATCCAGACCTTGTCGATTTTGCGTCCGCTTTCACAGAGTTCTTTTAACGGGCCGCTGGCAAAGCCTTTGATGCCGTATGAACCGTCATCGGTGGTGACATAGAGTTCGTCGCAGATGGCGCGCATATCATCTTCAAAGATGAGCAGGTCTTTTGTTCGTGCGCCGATGATGGCGATGACATGGTTTCCTGCTTTTTTTGCAGCTGCTGCAATAATCGGCGTGCAGGCAACACCCACGCCGCCGCCGACGATAACAACGGTTTCCGGGCCGTCTGCTATGTTGCTCGGACATCCCAGCGGGCCGGCAACGTCCCGCAGAACGTCCCCGGTTTTCAGGGTTGCGAGCAGTTTTGTTGTGGTGCCGACTGCCATAAATGCAATTCGTATATTGTCCCCGTCGGTTCCGGAAATGGTCAAAGGAACCCGTTCACCTGCACCATCCGGGTGAATAATGCAGAACTGCCCTGCCTTTGCGTTTCGTGCGACCTGCGGCGCATGAATCCACATCTCGAATACCACATCCGAGAGGGCGTGTGCCTGAACTATTGTATACTCATCCATAATGTCTGTTCCTTTGAATTTCAGGGTATATGTTGGTTCTCATCTATCTTTAAGAATACCGTTGAGTTGATGGTTTCCCGCGCCGAATACATACTGATGAAAAATAGTTTTGAACGGGATATGGTGGTATGTATGAACCGGTTCTTTACCGAGAACCGGATGAGAGGGTTTGCCTACCGTCTGAAACAGTCAACGTTCAATACGCAGTATGTCGATATTGTGGTTGATTCCCGTGATCCGCGCTATTATCTGGCAATTGAATGTAAGTCGCTGAAGGGAAAACGGTTGTCGTTTTCAAGTAATTTTCACAAAGACAAGGATGATGTGCATCAGGTTGATAATATCTCGGGATTTATCAGGTATACGGAGCGTACCGGATATCTGGCAGCGGAGTTCCGGGGCGGGCAGAAAAACGAGGCGTATATGATGCCGTGGACGCTGGTTCTGGAATATTTTGATTCGGCGGCGAGTATTCCGCTGAGCGCGTTTCAGGACTGCATCACGCTTGAGCGGGTAAACGGCGGATATAAACTGCCGGACGAAGGGTTGCCGGAGCTTTAATTTTAAAAAATAATAAAAATCAGAGTGCTGATATCGGGATTCGAACCCGAGTCGCTGGCGTGAAAGGCCAGCATGATTGGCCTCTACACTATATCAGCCTGCATGCTTAGTTGTCTTACACAACTGCCTATAATAGTCATCGTTTGAACATATATAGGTTGTCATTTCAATTTTTAGAATTTTGAAAAATGAGTGAGAGGTTTTCCTCTCTATTCAGATGAGCTTTGAACGCTGAAGCTTGAGGAGATCCTCGGTTGTCAGCTTTCCTCCGCTCTTAAACGCATTGAAGATAGACTCTGCTTCTTTGCGTGCGGACTTGTTCTCTTTTACGCTCTTTACTTTCTTCTGCTTGCTGCGGATACCGGTAAGCACCTTATCATAATCGCGCAGCTGCTTCTGGCACTCGATAAACGTCTTGTGCTCGGCATCTGCTGCTTCCTGTGCTTCAACAAACTGCTTGTGTTTTGCATCTGCACCCTCGCGCGACTTGTCAGCCTTGCGGTAACACTCCACCATCAGATCATGATGCTTCTGTGCGAGCTCTGCTTTCTCCGTAACCTCTGCATGCATTGCTGATGCCTGTTTGCGGAATTCGCGCGCTTCAATTAAACGGCCCCGAACCTCTTTGTTCTGTTCGTGTTCGACTTCCTGGTCCTTGAGTTCGGCTTTGAGCTGTTTGATTTTATCAACAATCTCATTTTCCTTCTCTTTGGACATCTGCTCAGTCTGCTGTTTCTCCTCGAGCTGCTCGATCTGGCGCTGGATATCCTTTGCCGTCGG
>CAZAWD010000231.1:0-2072 GCA_964488725.1 uncultured Methanomicrobiales archaeon
GGTCCGGGCAGTTGTCATGATACCAACACGGATATCATGGTTGATAGCCGACAGGTTTGATACTACCGGGGCGACGCCGACCAGATACCAGTCATTTCCATTGGAGATAACATACGCAACCATAAAAATACCGGACGCCGGCTCCTGCGTAAAGTCAGCCGGCAGATAATAGCCGATATACCCGCTGCCGTGTCCGGAGGTATATATCATCTGTTCGATAAAGGACACCCCGTAGGGGTCGATTATTGATTTATAGCTGAACCCAATATGGTTATGTCCGGCAACCGAAGCGGCAAGAATCGTGCCTTCTTTATCCAGAAGATACAGCCGGGTCGTGTCCGTATCATACTGACCCGTATTAATCCGGATAGTCAGCCCGTTTACCCCGTGGGATATCCCATACGAATACGCATCGGTTACCACACTTTTCAGACCCTCCATGTCAGTCCTGAGCAGCCGGTTCGTATCGACCTGCGTAGGAGTAACTTCTTTTTCGATAATATGCAGATGTTTTTCGCCGTGAAGCGTATATGTTTTCCATGCAGCAAGCATTTCTTTGGCTTCACTGCCGTAGATTGTACGAATCACCCGGGTATACGTAACCGCCCCGCTATCCTGCCCGTGTCCGCTGAGCGGATACTCAGCGGACTGACCGACATATTCTCCGCTGCTCGTATAGGTCACCAGATTACTGGCCTTATTAACGATAATAGTATTGTAGTTTCCTGTTTCATTCGTCGGGTGAAGATAATCCGCTTTTACCGAGAAATCCACCTCTTTAAAAACCATGGCAACATATCCGCGGTACTCACCGTCCGGCCCGTAGACGGCATCCTCCATGATGGTAACAACCCCGGACGCCTTGAAATTATAGGCATCATATACCAGCGTTCCTCCGGCTGCTTCCAGCTTCTGCTGCGTGGGATGAGGAATTGTTGAATCATAATTTTTACCCGGGATTTTTGGAATTTCAATATATACGTCGGTTTCAGAATTGTAATAGATAAGCGAGAGGATCCATATTTTGTCTTTATAGCTCTCTAAAAGGCGGGTGGTAATTTCGGTGGAAGTGTTCATCTCTCCCAAATCTTTGCTGAGGGCAAGTAACCCCTCCCGTTTCCAGGTATCCTGTTCTGAAAAAATTGCTATCTGGGCGTCCAGATGGGCGGCCATCTCAGCAGGCATATCCACGACCTTAACAGAGGAAAGCGATTTGGGTGCGGGGGTCTCAATAATGCACCCCGCAGTACAGATAACTAACATGAGCAGAAGTACTGCCAGCAGCACGGGCGCAGGGAAGATTTTTGTCACTATTCTTTCCTTTCGTCCTCGCTTTAAGATAACCATGCCACCCTCTTCACTCTCCGGATATGATATGTACTTGTGTAATTACCACTCCAAACTATATAATAATATTCCCGTTGAAGAATAAATCAACCGTTCAACATAGAAAACACGATACAATCCACCCATCTCAGAACGATAATGTATACCATTCCAGCAGATACTATACAAAATACCGCACCGCGCGAAAACGCATACTGTCAATAAAACATACGGCCCCCGCAGGGTCTCAAAAAATGAGGGTATATATTATCCAATATACTCTATCTTGCGCGGACAGCAGCTGCACTCTGCCGGCACCGTATACGGGTATTGCCCGCCTGAACATGCCATACAGAGATCCTCTTTTGCTATCCCGATAGAGGCGACCAGATCATCAGTTGAAATATACTCAAGGGTTGTTGCATGGATTTCTTGTCTGATCTCCTCAACATTTTTCCCGTTTGCAATAAGTTCTTCGCGGGTCGGCAGGTCAACGCCCGAATAACAGGGCGAGACGATAGGCGTTGATCCGATACGCATATGCACTTCTCGTGCGCCGAAATCACGCATCATATCCACGATATGCCGCGATGTCGTTCCGCGGACAATACTGTCATCCACCAGCACCACCGATTTTCCGGTAATATGACGGCGGACCGGGTTGAGTTTCATACGCACCGCATTCTCACGAAGAGACTGGGCCGGCATAATAAACGTCCGGCCCACATACCGGTTCTTCAACAGAC
>CAZAWD010000232.1:0-2067 GCA_964488725.1 uncultured Methanomicrobiales archaeon
CTTCTCCTTTCCCCCACATCATAAATTCAGGCAGCCCTATCTGTTCGGCAAACCCTCTGACGACGGTCATATTGACCATGTCTATTTTTCTGCGGGTAATTTCGCCTTTTTCATATTCGCCTTCCTCCATTAATTTTCTGATGACCAGGATATCCAATACGGCATCGCCTAACACGGCCAGACAGTCCATGGTGTGTTCCATAGGGAGATTATTTTCGCGGGCATATGCGGTCCGCGTCAGGGCGTGAAGCAGGAGCTCTTCGTTTTTAAACCGGTAGCCGATACGTTCGTATAAATTACGGTAGTGTAGATTGGTTGTCATGAGTTATGCACCATACTGGTTAATTGTCTGAATCAGTGCTGAAAATCCTTCCATTTCCATGGTCAACACATCTGTCAGGTTCATTCCCATACTTGTTTCGCCGTCGGCTGTAAGCGTTTCGGGTCCGCGGATTACCCGGCGGCCCAGCACTTCTTCGGCTTCTTTGTCATGCACAAAGGCGCGGCCGGGAATAATTACGGTTTCGGCAAGACGGGTGCGGTCAAGTTGTCTGAGGTCGTCGATGGTTATCAGGCATGCGATTTCTTTTTCGACCGGCACTACGATGTCGCGTGAACATCCGCATTGTTTTAAAATATCTGAAATGAAGGGGGCGGCAATTGAGCCCGTGATGACTGAGACGCGGTTGTTGTCGGTAACCTGCGGCAGGCAGGCGGTTACGTCAGGTTCGTTACGCAGGGCAAACGGGGAGTTGAACAGCGGATCATACAGAGGGGTGCCGGAGATTCGCAGGCCGGGATGTGCGGCGGCGGCCGAGCGGACAAGGGTGCTGAACTCTTCGATGGTGTGTGTTCTCTGGTTTTCTATGACCGGCGCGTTGTCTAAGATTAAGCCCTGACTGGTCTGGTTTGCAAACCGCATGAGGATTACTCCTTTGACCTTTATTTCCTCCAGCCGGTTCAGGGTGGTTTCAAGAACCGCGCCGTCGTTGATTCCCGGAAGAATGACAATGGCGGCATAGACGTCTATTTCCGCCGCAAGACGCTGAAGGATGGCAAGGGATGCTTCGGGGGTAGGGTCGTGCATGTATTTTGCGCGAAGCGCGGGGTCGGCGGCAAAGACGGTAAATGAAATTTCTTTCAGGTTATTTTTCAGCAGGAACTCAGCGGTTGCGGGGTCGTCGAATCCTTTTCCGCTGGTATAGCCGATGTGAAGCGGGACGTTGAGGCTTCCGAGAATTTCCATGAGTTCGTTAAATTCAGGATAGCAGCTGGGATCTCCCCCTCCTGAGATGGTGATACGGGTTATGTCGCCCTGTACGCTCTGTAAATCCGCAAGAAAGTTGTCGGCAACTTCTTTGAGTGAGTAAAATCCGCTATACTCTTCTTTTACTCCGCGGGAACAGTAGTCGCAGCCTTTTTTAAAGGGCAGACAAAAGCGGCATCCAAACGGCGGCACATTTTTTGCATGCTTAAAATAGCAGTAGGTACAAAATCCCCGGCAGTTAACTCCGGGCTTTCCGCCAATATCAACAGTGAGATGTACCATGTACTAATACTATTGGAGGCCGGGGTTTAAGAATTATGAGGCATGGAGATTTGTGGCGTGCCGCAATTAAAATAAAGAGATGAATGGTATCTCTTACAATTACTGAGATACCCAGAGGCCGTGTTTGTTGCAGTAGGCATATGCCTTTACTGCTTTTGCATTTGAAAGGACGGTAATTTCAGGAGCATCTCCCGGCTTTAACGTTTTGTGAGCGGTCATGCCGTCGTCAGTAATCAGAGAGACCCACGGAATATAGTGGTCATCTGCCATAGGGTGGGCAACCGACCCGACTTTTACTTTGTACCCTCCGGCGACTTTTTCAATGACCGGGATGTGTTTTTCTTTGGCGGCGTCGACCGTGTTTGGAACAATGTGTTCCATTTTCTGACCGCAGCAGACCAGCTCGCCTGCACCGGCATCAAGGACCTGTACAATATTTCCGCAAATCTTACAGATATATACGTCTCCGATTTTTGTCATAGATGAAAATTAGTTATAATACCATAAATAAGTGTTGG
>CAZAWD010000233.1:0-2063 GCA_964488725.1 uncultured Methanomicrobiales archaeon
GTGCTGACCTCAACGAATCTGGCAGCGGTCGCATCAGCCGACAACGGAAAAATTTCAGTGATAACGCTCCAGCGCAGTGCGGTAAATGCTGAGCGGGACAAAACGGCCGCGAATGTTTCGGCGGTGTTCACCGCATCGGGTGCCGTTGTAAAACAGTACGGGAAGTTTTCCGGATGGCTGCTTGAACGTGATGCGCCGCTTCTGCTGCGGGCGGCCCGGGTCTATGAGAATATGTTCGGAAAAAAGCCGGAGATTGAAACAACTCACGGCGGTGTTGAGTGCGGAATGATTCAGGAAAAATATCCTGATATGCAGATTATTTCACTCGGACCGACAATTGAAGGCTGTCATACGCCGGCCGAACGGCTGTCGCGTGCATCCCTGCGACAGACGGAACAGTTCTTGTTTGCGCTCCTCAGAGATCTGGCAGAGGAGAAGGGGTCGCCTGAATCTGCCAGTCGAGACGCTCAACCGTAATTTTCGGCGCGGGATTTTCGATTATCAGCTCCCCGTTTCCGGCACTGATGGTCATGCCGCTCCATTCACCCGCGGTGCAGAGAACATCCTGCTCCGGATGAGTGCCGCGGCATATATCAGAGCGGAGCTCTATTTTTTCATTTGCGGAGACGACATAAGAAAGACGTTTACCGGCAGGATGGGTTTTGGAAAGCGCGATTACCGGCGTATGATACGTCCGGACCATTTCCAGAAGATATAAGGCCGGCAGAAGCTCGCCGCCTTCAGGGGCCGATACGGCGATGAGGTCACCGGCATGAATACCCTGCACGAGTTCCTCGGTTTCGGTTTCAATGAGAAGCGGGAATTTTTCTTCGGCGCAGGCAACGAGAATAAATGAAGAGGGCCCTCTGATGATGAGCGGCATACCGCCCGAAAAAGGAATGCGAAGGACCGCCGGCATCTCAGAGTTCGGTAAGCTCTTCTGACTGGCAGGTGGGACACATAGGGTGTCTGCCAAGGCCGGTGAAGACAGCGCCGCAGTCGTTGCAGCGGTATTTTTTACCTTTTCCTTTGAGAGGGTCGTTTAAATCAACTTCAACCGGTCCGCCTGATGAACACATAAATTGTAATGGGTGCGGACAGGCTATATGGATTGCGGTTGGTAATTACAAAGTATGAAATCCTTTTAGTTCCAATATCTGCGTAATGGCAGAACGGCACGAACGGTACTGGGAGGTGGATGCTATACGCGGGTTTTCTCTTCTGGGGATGATTTTTTTCCATACGATTTTTCTACTCGGTATTTTCCATATTATTTCAATTGAGGTGTGGGACTGGATATGTAATTACATCTGGCTGGGGACGAGTATTTTTGTGATTATATGCGGGGTGTCGCTGATTCTGAGGCACGGCCGTATGGCCGGCAGTCCGCGAAAAGAGTATTATATGGCGATTGTGAAGCGCGGGGTGGAGATTATTGTAATCGGAGTAATGATTGCGGTGGTGTGTTCAGTGTTTATTCATTTCTTTATCCGCGACGGACGATATATGTATTTTAATTTTTTACAGATGATGGGCTGGTCTATGATTCTGGCGATTCCGTTTTTACGGCTGGGGAAGTGGAATGTAATTTTCGCGGTTCTGCTGATTGCACTCGGACTTTTCCTTGAGACGGCGACAGGACCGGCGTGGCTTATGCCGCTTGGTATTTTGCCGGACGGGTTTTTACCGCGGGATTATTTCCCGATTCTGCCGTGGCTCGGAATTATGCTGCTCGGCGTGGCGGCGGGGTCGGTTCTGTATCCGAAGGGGTATCGCCGGTTTAAGGTGCCCGACGGCGGACGGGTGGGGCACTGGCTTGCGCGGGTGGGGAAGTATCCCCTGCAGATTTATATTCTGCATCTGCCGATTATCGGAGCGGTTATTCTTGCTGCGGTGCTGGTGACGACGCTCTTCGGCTGTCCCATCGGGTATTTGTAGGAGAGGGAGTCAAAGGTATTTTACATCGAAATATTGGTGCGTTAATCTATTGCGCAGTCCTCTCATAAGTCCCCACAAAACATCAGGATATTTAGCCTTCAGTTCGTCAGAGATGCTGTTCGATG
>CAZAWD010000234.1:0-2057 GCA_964488725.1 uncultured Methanomicrobiales archaeon
ACTACTAGACTAGCCCCTCAAGCTAGCGCCGTTGACCTGGCTTGGCTACCCTCGCCTTATGACCTATACATATAGTCCCGTCTCATTAATAAATCTACTGAAAAAAATCTGAACACGACGGCCCGTGTCAATGCTTTTATAGGTTCCCGCCCCCACCATATGGTAATGTGGCAGCGGACGCTTGAACTCTTTGCGGACTCTCCTTCCCAGCAGAAGGTTGTAAAATTTTTATTGGAGAACGGATTCGGAATATCCGATGAAGGGAAAATAAATGTCAACGGTGTTGAGGTCACCACCGCCTCTCTTGCGCGCGCAATAAAAGTTGACCGGCGGGTAGTCGACACCACCGTCAAACGGATTATGGAATATGACGAGCTTGAACCCATCTTTACCCGCCTGCGCGTCACGCCCGATCTCAGCGACGTGGCAAAACATCTCGGTCTTTCAGTTATAACTATTCTTCCAAAAAACGCCGGCGATAAAAACATAGTCTCGTCAGCTGTTTCCGTACTTGCCGAATACGACCTGAAACTCCGTCAGATATTTGTAACTGACCCGTATGTGGTTGAAACTCCGCGACTGGTAATAATCATAGACGGAACAATTCCAGCCGACGCCCTCCAGAAACTGCACAGCCTCAAAGCAGTAAACTCTATCATCCTCTAACCTCCGTGATGAAAGAACAGATTAATTAGCATATACCGCAAACGGTAATAGATATGGTATCCAGCATTGTTCTCCCGATAAAAAAAGTTAACTCACTCGTTGACTCTAAAATCTTAGTAGAAATAAAAGATGAAGGATGCAAATTCGAAGGTGTGCTTATTGCGATGGACGAATACCTCAACCTTCATCTGGAAGATGCTGTTGAAATCACTGCATCCTCCAAAAGAAACCTGGGGACGGTCGTTATCCGTGGAAACAACATTCTGAGCATCTCTCCCTTAAACTAATTTTTCTATGACAGCCAGCATCGATGAACAGAAAGCTCAGGATGAGATGGTTCTCTCCTATCTCAAAGAGTATTCTGACGGAATCCTGCAAAGCGATCTGTGGAAAGGAATCGGCATCGACAGCCGGACCTGTTCACGGATTGTCATGCGGCTTGAAGCGGCAGGACGGATAACCCGCGAGGAGACACACGGGCAGGTTCACTCTTATCTGATACGGGGAGTTAAAACCAAAAAACAAATAGACACATCACTTCTGCTCGCCGGAACGGTGATTGTTCCCTGTGTCGCCTGCGATGAAGAATGCGATGTGCCGTCCTGCAAACTTCTTGAAGACTGGATTTACGAACTCGTCTTTTCGGAGATGGAGTAAGTCCCTCCTTTTTTTAAACAGAAACCTATTTACCCACATACAACGAGATTTTTATTTATTATGTCGGCAGGTTTTTTCGATCGCTTCAGCGCAAAAAAACCGTGGATTGTCGAGAGCGTAGCTCCGCCCTCAACCGGCCACGGCGCAGGGATGCAGGTCCCCGAATACAAATCCCAGCCTTATTTCATAGTTGCATCGGTAGAAATGGGAAATACCACTACAAAATGCATCTTAACTGGCACTGATCTTGCATCCGGTCATTCATATGTAATTAACAAAACAGTTTCTATGAGCCGGGATGTTCGCCCGCCAAAAGCAGGAGAGACAGTATTTGGAACAACACTTGACGGAACGGAACTAACCCGCGAATCAGTTACCGAACTCGTGCGTGACACCCTTATCCAATGTCATCGTGATGCGGATTTAAGCATCAAAAATGAACTCGATTTTGTCGTGCGCAGTACCGGCGTTGTTGCCGCAATGGATTCACCCGATCAGGTCGGCGAATTTATCAAAGCACTCGCCGACGGATGTCTGCTGGCCGGCGTGCCGCCAAAGAAAATGACACCGCCAATGGGACTGAACAGTCTGCCTCTGAAACTGCGGAGTTTCAGCTTCGCAGATAAACTGGTGTTCAGCGGCGCAGTCGCCGGCGTAACACCGCCTTCGGGAACTACCGGCGTTGAGATGGTCGCCAATGAAATGGAGGGAGAACTTGCAATGGCCGGTATTAA
>CAZAWD010000235.1:0-2054 GCA_964488725.1 uncultured Methanomicrobiales archaeon
CGGCAAAGCGCGGCTGGAACTGCAGAAGCTGCGACCAGTCGCATCCCGCAAGATGTATCCAGTTCTTCTTCTGCTGCTGCTTAATGCTCATTTCTTCACTCGTTTTCATCCCTCCACGAATCCATCAAACTTTGGACATCCAGAAAAAGCCGTCAAATCAGAACCTTCCAACGCACCGGCGAACGACGATTCATGCCGGCGGAGACGACCGCAATCCAAGAATGCTTCATGTTCGAACATGACTTGCTTTGGATTGTCATCTATCAAGTCAACAACTGCGCCATCATAGCCTCTACAGAAGCGAACCCTTAGACGGCAGAACTTAAAGAGTTCCAGTGAATGGCAATGCGCAAATGCCAGAGTGGAAATGCAAAAACTTCCCTCCGACAGATCCACAGCAGGACGTTTTCCTGAGACCACCGCCTTTACGAGGTCAGACTGTGTTCCAACGCACTTCACCTCAGACAACGTATCGCACGACTCGAACATCAGCGGCGGAATGCATGTTGCGATTATTGGTGGAGTGTCTATTAACGCTCTGCAATGAGCAAACTGCGCCCCTAAAGAGCCTTCATGTATTACAAGAAATCCCCAGTCGCGTACGAATGGCATAACGTGCAGCATCCTCTCGCATCCCTCAAACACGCCCTGAGCGGAAATGTCCAGAAATGCCACCTGGACATCGCAATTCCCATAACAGCTGTCATCACCAAACCTATACTCGCAGAGCATACGGCAATCTGCAAATGCCCGGGAACCCAATGAGATATCCAGTCCTTTTATACGGACCCCAGCCAATTCGATGCATCCTTCAAACGCCCGAGTGCCTATCTCCCGCGGATCCGCCCAACATTTTTCTCTCGGAACAAAAATATCTTCTTGTTCTACACAAACTTCTGCGCCGTTATCATCCCCTCCCCACCTGAAAATGCGCAGCCTTCTGCTATAAATAAACGCAAAGTCCGCTATTGCCCGGACGTGATCACAAACAATGCACTCCTCCGGCGCGTCCAGGCAAAACAACACCTTTTCCCCATCCACAGAATACTGTATTCTGTCCGAAAGCGAATCACAGCCTTCAAAGGAATTCGCCTGCCTTGATAGGACAAAGCTGCTCGACATTCCCGCTACGGTGATGCTGCGCAGATTCGGACAGTGTGCAAAGGCTTTCTGCCCTATCCGAATGTTCTTGTCGCACAGCTCATCAGGCAGAAGCACATCCCTAAAATCATCCCGCCCTTCAAACGCATGGTCAGGGATAAGGTAATACCCGATGGTATTTCCCTCACGAACCCTCTCAAACATACGCAGGTCGAGCCTCTGAAAATACGTCAGCACCTCTGCCTTCAGTTTCTTTGCCCGATCGAACAAGTCAACCCATTCTGGATCAAGAGATTGATCAACCGCATAAACTTCCACTCCGTTGAAGGTCTCTCCAGGAGTGAACGGAATTCCAGCCCCCGTCGCGCACCAGCAAGCCTGCTCGCAGCATCTAAGAGCCATTGGAATATCCTGCTCGACTTCCGTGCCCTTCATAAAAGCAGAGGCAAGCTGAAGCAGAAGCTCACCGCTTTTAGGACTCCGGGTGAACAACCAGCGCCCGACAACCGCGTCACATTCCTCTCTCGGCAGCTCAAACGCCAAAGAGCAGACATATTGAAACTCAAGCGGCTTCAGTTCCATCCAGCGGACGCACTCGTCATCGCATTTCTTGAAGGTGAACTCGGGCTGCTGCACATCCGTTCCCGAAAAGAAACCATTCGTAATGAACTTCCACGGTTCCACTGACCCGAAGAAGTCGTCTCTCTGAGACTGTGGAAGCTTCACACAATCCCAGATTGTATGTCCAGGCAACCAGTCAATAGCATCACCCTCCTTGAGGTACAACTTATCTACTCTGCCACATTCGGGGATAGCGTCTTCGACTATCTCGTCAACGCCTGCGGGAATCACCACCGTTTTACTCGTCATCAGTTCTTTCCTTTCTCGTTTATTTGACAGCGACACGTTCATCATCTGAAGTATCCGATCCCGTACCAGTAGCTTTGTCGCCC
>CAZAWD010000236.1:0-2048 GCA_964488725.1 uncultured Methanomicrobiales archaeon
ATGAAGATGAGAGTATATGTTGATAGTATGATTGGACAAACTCGTTTATATGGGAGGGGGCGCTCCCCTCGCAGGTATTTGGACTATTCACCCGGCGTTCAAAGAAATCAGGACGAATAGGCCAAATACCTGCGAGGGGGTGCCGTCTCCGCAGCATAGGGTTTACCGCCCGCAACGGTATTTCTCGAAGCCGTTATCGCCGCAACGCTTGGAAACTCCCAGGATTAATCTCTGCCGAACATAACACAAACATAATTATCATCATACGATTAAACAGGCTCAGCAACCACAAAAAAAAGAAAAATAAAGTTCCTATCAACAAACCTTATACAAGCTTGTCGATCGGACCATCGGTAACACCCGGGGTGCCGCCGAAATCTTTGAATGCCTCAGCCATCACGATATCACAGAACGCAGATGCCGTTGCAGCGCCTTCCATATTCTCGATCGGACCGTACATAATTAAATCTGCACCGAGAGTCATAGCCATAATGTTACAGCCGATATCGGCCGCAGACCATGCCGTCTGACGGATACCCTCAAGGCCGCCGAAGTGGTGGTGGGCCATCTGCTCAAGAAGCAGATCCTTACCCTTGTATCCCTCTGCCAGCACACTCTTTCTCCAGCGTTTCAGCCACGTCCATGACACCGTCATGTTATGGTATGCACCGCCGGTCGGCAGACCGTGAATAGCCTTACATGCAAGAATCTCCCGCATTGAACCGAATGCACCAAGACCGAGCGGAGTTGCCGCTGAATCCAGAATCGGACGGGTAATCCCGCACTCCTCTGCAATCTGAAGCATACCCTTCTCCTGACCTGCGACACCACCCTCAACGAGTGCTTTCTCACGTCCCTTAATAGTCGGATCTCCCGGATTGAACGCCAGAACAATTGCAGAGTTCACATCGGACTCTTTCAGTGCCTGAATATTCTCCGGAAGGATAGAACCATTGATAGAGTTATAGATAGCCCGGTCTGCAAGACCGACTTCCGTCACGAACTTCGTTGCGTGAACCAGTGCTGCCGGTGCGGAAGAATCCATCAGGAATGCAGTCTTGTTATCGATACTGTCAAACCAGTTAAAGTATGACTCAAAAGCCTCCCCGTGCTCCGCAAGAATCTGCAGGAAAAACTTGTTACCAGTTATATCCTGTAACTCCTGACAACGGTTCCAGAGCGCTTCTGCTTTTGCCTTGTCAATCTCACCAGTGTGATCGTTTAACACAATTTCGTGTTTGTTGTAGAAGATTGACGGAGACATGACACGCGGATACTCTCCGGGCTGTCCGCCGATCTTCGTTCCGTTAAAGTCAAAGACCTGCTGTTCTTTTTCAAACTTGAACATGTTGGCACCTCAATTATATGAATAATAATCCTGACATCCAGTAAATAATCACCAGAAACGCGATAATACCTGCTACAAGACCGTAGAGGATACCGATGTCACGGCCAATTTTTCTTCCGACACGCATCGCAATTTCTGCGTCCGTGAACTCAATCTTCTTCTCGACAGCGTCAAGACGCTTCTCGATTTCCAGGAACTGCGGATTTGCAGATGCAACCGTTGCCGAACCTCCGGAACCTCCCTCATCATCAGAAATCTGAATAACAATCGGATCAGCCCCGAATGCTCCCGGATCACGGCCCGCAAGCTCGCTAATCTTTGCAGAGATCTGACCAAGGTCCTCGGTCTCCATAACATTAACAAGCTCCACCTGCTCCTGGAAACGTTTGATGTGCTCAGCAGTCAGGTTCTCAAGGAACGGAATAGCTCCATTTGACCCGACAATCTTACCACCCTCAACACCATTCTTATGCATCGCCTCAATCGACTGACCTGAAAGGTGACCCTTCACTTCAGTACCGCAAAGCAGCACAAACCTGATATTCGGATTTGAGATAATGTTGGCAACAATCTTTTCGATACCAAGATTCTCGGTCTTACACGACCCGGCCAGCGCCGCACCTGCTGCACAGATACCCGCCTCATCCAGATGTGACCCCATCGTGATAACAGCAACTGCGCTGTTTGCATCACCGGTATG
>CAZAWD010000237.1:0-2045 GCA_964488725.1 uncultured Methanomicrobiales archaeon
TGTTTTCATATGTGACATGTCTTTAATAGTTGCGCATCAAACGTATATCACACTATATGGCTGAAGCTACACGGACGGCGAAGGAATGGGCATGGCTTATCGGCCGCCGGGCATTTTTGCTTGTTCTTCCGGTTGCGCTTTGTATTGGAATGATGGGGTTTTTCTGGCTGGTGTTTCCGCCGGCAGACGGGGCGTTCTCTTTTCCACCAAGCCCTGAGTATCTGGTGCTGGTCGGGCTGCTGATTGCATATGTTATTCCGCCGTTTGGTAAGGAAACAATTATTCCGGCGGCTCTTCTCGGTGGCGAGGCGGTTGTCGGGCTGGTTGCAGGGTTCATCGGTGTTCCGGTTGATCCGGCGTATTTATCGGGGTATCCGCTGTGGGTGGTGCTGATCGGAATTGTCGGAATGGATATTATCGTTTCGATGTTTATTACGTATAACTTCGATCTGCTGCTGAAGATTCCGCTGATCGGCCGATGGCTCCGCTGGATTATGCGTTCAGCCGATAAAATAATACATAAGAAGCCATGGATTGAAGAGTTGTCGAGTGCGGGTCTTTTGATATTTATGTATATTCCGCTACAGGGATCCGGGGCAATGACGTGTTCGGTGATTGCCAGGCTGTTGAACTATCATCCGCTACAGGCAGTGGGGCTGGTGACGTTTGGAAGTATTCTGTCGTCGCTGACGGTTGCTCTTGGTATTTCATCGCTGGTTCAGTTATGGGCCGTGCATCCGGCACTGGCGGTTCTTGAAGGTGTGCTTATCGTTGCAGGTATTTTGACGATTGCGTATTTCTGGAATAAAATTGTCAAAAGAATTTCCAAACGCGAAGGAAGGAAAATATGACCGGGGAGGCAGGAGTTTCTCTGTATCAGCCGGGGATTCGTATCCGGCTTATTTTTTCTCTGGGTATTCTGGGTATTCTTGCGCTGTTTATTGTCATTATGCGGCTGAGTTTTCCGGTTGAGACGTTTGCGCTGTATATGGGCCTGTTTGCAATATATATGGCACCGGGGGCGGGAAAGGAGAGTATTATTCCGCTGTTGACGGCGGCGGGATGTCCGGTTGTGGCGATTGTATGCGGGATTGTGATTATTGATATGGCACTGGGGATTATCATTTCGTTTAACTTCGATCTGCTCCTGCGTATACCGCTGCTGGGTAAGATTCTCGGGGTGTTTACGTCAAAGGCAGGCGGGATTCTGCATGATCATCCGTGGATTGCAGGACTTGCAAATGCAGGGTTGTTTTTGTTTATGTATATTCCGTTTATGGGGTCGAGTTCGATTAATACGTCTATTGTAGGACGGATTTTGTCGATTCATCCGCGAACACTTCTGCCGGTGATTTTTATGGGGAGTCTGCTTGCAACACTGACGGTGGCGCTCGGGGTGCAGGCGGTTATTCAGTTGTGGCTGCTGAATCCGTGGTATGCGGTTATTGCAGTTATTATAGTGATTGCAGCCGGGTTCGGGCTCTGGAAGCTGTGGAAGCGGTATGTTACGCCGCGGTTTAATAAGAAAGAGTAAAACCGGCACTCCAAACCAGAGAAGGTTTTTTCAGTTATGTCAAATCCCGTTACTCAGCGCTGAAACACCCGTCGTGCCCGTGCCATCATCTCAACAATTTTTACCCCGAACGGGCAGTTCGGCTCGCACTGCGCGCAGGCAAGACAGTCATCCGCATTTACAGGCAGAGAATAATAATGCTCCCGCACCGTTGCCGGCATCTCATCCCGCACCAATGCCAGCGACAACAGCTTTGCAACCATCGGAATATCAATATGCGACTGACACGGCTTACAATGCCCGCAGTACATACACTGTCCGGTACCCGTCACCCGCGGGCTGCCGGCAAATATGGTTGAATAATCCCGTTCCTCCGGCCCTGCTTCGCAATAGGCCGCCGCCGCATCCACCTCCGCCTTTGTCGCACACCCGACAAGAACCGACGCCACCCCCGGCCTGCTCAGCGCATACGACACACACTGCAAAACCGTCAGCGCACCGCCAAACGGCGACAGCGACGCATCAAGAAGCC
>CAZAWD010000238.1:0-2039 GCA_964488725.1 uncultured Methanomicrobiales archaeon
CCCTCTAAGTCAAGCTGAAACTCTTTGGTATAGGTGTGGTCTTCTTCGACCGCAAAGGTATCATAGACAAATTTATTTGTTCCAAAGATGTAGCAGGAAAGAACATCTGTGCCGGGAGCAAGACCGGAAATACTCAGATTAGCGCCCTGAGAGATAATCGAAGATGCAAGAGCTGCCGTAGCAAACGGCTGCCGCAGAGACAGACTTGTCATGTTATAGGTGTAGGTATTCTGCCACCCAGACTCTATCTCAGAGTCAGAGAGTTCACCCCCTACAGCGTAAATGGTATAGGTGCCCGCATCAAAGTTTCTGAATGTGACATCAGGTATCACCAGCCGCCATGTTTTGTCCGGCTGAACCTCGGCGCTGAGATGAGCAGTATCATCTTTGCGCTCTGCATTTAATTTAGAGAACTTGATATTCGCACCTTTAATGTAAAAATATATTGCGCCGGGTTCACTGCTTGTTCCGGACAGAGTGACGGTTTCGCCAAGGTAATGTACCCCTCCCTCTGCCGCAACGGTGATCTGAGGCGGAGACGGGTCTTTTATAACCGTAATTTTCTTTGTTTTGGTCAGTGTCTCTGATTCGTCCACCTTACACGATGCAATGATGGTAAATGTCCCTATCGTATTATCCGGATACAACGTAAACGCTATTTCCCCGGATTCAGGAATTGTTACGCCGACTCCGTCATACAGATTAGTGCCGGTAACGCCGGTTTCCCCGGAAGGCACTTTGAGCAAATCTGCATCAATATCGTCACAGGTGAGAATAACCTCCGTTTTGGGTGTTCCAAGGACGGTGACGGTAAATTCCTGCCCGATGATGATCGTGTCCGGATTGGTGGATATCGCAGATATGTGCGGTGTTGAGGGAGGTGTCACTTCACCCCCGGCTGCAACCGCTGCTCCGGTAAAGAGAAAGAGAGCCAGAGCGATGATAAGAATCAGGTGAACCCTCATGCTGTTAATCCTATCATTGTGCTGTCGCTATCCACATAGAGCCAGTTACCACTTCCAATAGTCAGGAAACGTTCGGGTGAATTCAGGTCACTTCCGCCGTTGACAATCGATATGGCAAAATTTTGGCCTGCAAGGTTCCATGGAATGATAACACGCCAGTCGGTGCCTGCAAGAGCGCTCGCGGCAGATGTTTCGGATGAAGCCGATAAGCCTACGGCATTCCATCCTTTATACAGGGGTTTACTGTTGGCGGGGGCAGACGGAGTATCCGGATAGGTGAGAGGAACATCGACCGCAGTTTCCGAATAAATCCAGTAGCCCGAAAGGGGCTGGATTTTATCTGACGCGGTAAGCGTTACCCAGTCCTGTATCGCAGCATCAAATAGTAAAATTCCGTTGTTTGCGGTATTGACATTGATAAAAAGGTCTGTTGCCTTTTCTACGGAAACGCTCAGTGGTTTGGGAACTGATATGAAATTCCAGCCGCTGACGAGTGATATTGAAGTAAGATCAACATTCTGCCCGGAAAGCGCCAATTCCGCCTCGTCAGACACTGAATAAGATTCAGTTACCAGAGCGTCAAGTTCGCTTGCACTCGGAATACCGTTGGCATTGTAGGTTGCGGCATAGCGGTCATAGCTGTTTTTCAGACCGGCGTTTTTCGTGTCAATGAGTTTGGCATCGGTGTTTCTGCCCTGTTCGTAAAGAACAGCAATGTCGGCATCAATTTTTTCAGTGTTTGCTTTTACTGCTTTGAGTCCGGCAAGAGCTGTTGCCTCCTCGGTAGATATCAGCAGTTTGTCTGCGGCTTCAATATTTGTATAAGCCGAGGCCAGGTTAGTTGTCCCGGCATCTTTGGCAGCTGCAATTTTTATCTTTGCCTGCTCAAGAGATGACACCGGAGAGGTGAGATCAATTGGGACAGTATCAGAGCTAAGACCGTTATAAACATCAAACCGTGATTCAAGAGCAGTGACGCGGGCGTCCAGTGCAGCAATATCCTCAGGGAAATCGTCGGGGTTGTATACCCGCTGTTTCGGTGACGAATAGGTTGACTTGCCTCCCGGTTCTGAT
>CAZAWD010000239.1:0-2027 GCA_964488725.1 uncultured Methanomicrobiales archaeon
CGGTGAAGGTGCCGTGTTGGACGACTGGTTTTTTATCTGGCTGAATGTCTTTTGTGTGAAGATTTTCACCGGGTTTGAATGAGCTGAATTCATACTCGACGAGGTCAAGATCTCCACCGCGAATTTTCAGGATTGCCATGGGTTGCTGGGTTAATAGTAAACTGCATGAGGTAATAATTGTTTGGAGAGGTGGTGATGACCGTAAATGACCAGTATAGCATTATACAGTTTATTTCAATTGAATAAATACTCATGCGAGTAATTTTTTCATCGCGAGGATGTTTAGAGATGCCACACGAAGGTATGGATGCGGAGAAGAGCAGCTGAATAATTTTAGCCGTTGAATCTGCGTAAGGTGTTTCATCTGTTTCGCCCGTGGTTTCTTATCTTCATCCGGCGAAGGAGAGCTTCGAGGCATATCCACCCGGATGGGGGTGAGTTTGCGCGACGAGGGTGAAAATTGTATCCGGGCGGCCGAAATATCGACCTTCGTATCGTCGATTTGAGACGTGTTTGAAAGGTCGGTAAGGTATTCCATCGTTATGAGTTCAGCCCTGCTTAAATTTCGATTATCAGGCTGTGGTGACGAGGCGGGCGTATGATTTTGTAAATTTACTTAAATTAAGCTTATTTTTAAAAAATAGACGTTTTAATGAGTTATTTAAAGTGCGAAAAAACACCAGATTATTTCGCATAATACATATTATGCGAAATCATTATCTTTGAAGCGGGCAGATATACTATAGGAATAAAAATGGCGAGTCACCCCCGGCGAACGTTCAATATCTGGATACCCCGTTATGTCAGCAGCCTCCAGACGAAAAATTATGCAGAGAATACAATCACGGCCTACGTACGCATTCTTCATTTATTTGCACGGTACGAAACGTATCTGCGTGACCATGATGAAGAGCCGCCCGAATCTCTAGCTGATATTGCCGACGGTAAACAGACCGCGGATGTTGATACATCGACCTATGAGATAATGGATTTCTTTACGCTTATTCGCAATGAACGCCATCTGTCAGCTGCAAGTATCCATCAATACGACTCCGCACTTTCTTCATTTTACCGTTACCTTATAAAACAGGATATAATTGAATCCAATCCCATGGACAAAGTCGACCGGCCGAAAATAAAAGACCGTGAACTCCGATATCTTCGCCATAAAGAAGTTATGTCATTCATCAGTTCACTCCCCAATCCGCGCGATGCGCTTTTAATCCGGACTATTTATGCAACCGGCATGCGTATCTCAGAAATATGCGGGCTGCAGGTTGAGTCTATAGATTTTGAAGAGGAAACCATCCGCGTACATGGTAAGGGCGGTAAGATCCGAACCGTCTTTTGTGATAGTGACACGCTGGCAGATATTGCCGGATATCTGAACGGCCGGACCACGGGCCCGGTCTTTGAAGGCCGCGGAGGATGCTGCCTGTCGCCGCGGACGGTCCAGTATGTATTCGAGGCGCACGCTCCAGCCGGCATAACGCCGCATAAAATCCGGCACAGTTATGCCAGTGAACTCTATCGCCGCTCGCACAATCTCCGGGTGGTGCAGGAAAATCTTGGTCATAACTCTATTCAGACAACGGAGATCTATATCCATACTGATTTAGACGAACGGAAAAAAGCATATCGGACGTATTTCCCCTTGTCACAGAGAGAATAATTTTTCCCCATGGCATTTGTCCGGAGAAATAAACCGTATGATGCTATACAAATAATGTTCATAAAACCATCTCTGAAAACCATAAATACTCTCAACCCCTATACATCATCACTAACACTCATGGTTACCGAAAACACTCCCGACGACTATATCGAAGAACCGCCCAAGACCACCTACTACAACGAAGCCGAACGACAGGAAGAGATCAACAAATATCAGAAATTTAAAAAAGTTGACGGAGCCGCCTACCGCCGCGTCAATCTTTTTCTTCGTAAACGAACGTATATCACCGCCCGTGAATGGGCAATAGCCCGGCTGTGTGCAGATTTCAAGACTCCTTACGGAGCTGAAATGA
>CAZAWD010000240.1:0-2022 GCA_964488725.1 uncultured Methanomicrobiales archaeon
CCGTTTTTCGAGCGGTAATAAATAGCGCGGGAAGTATACAGCGAGGCCCAGCAGCGCTGAACGGCATCAACGACATCCTTCTCGCCAAGAATGTTAAGGTAGGTGTCCTGCTGACCGGCAAAGGAGGCTCCGGGAAGATCTTCAGCAGTTGCACTGGAACGGACAGCAACAACAGTCTCGACGCCCATTTTGGTGTAGGCGGCAATAATTTCTTTTTTGATTGCGGCCGGCATCTTGGCAGTCTCCACCATCGCTTTGACTTTGTCAGAGGTGGCGTTCAGCACGTCGTTGTCATCAACATCAATGGCTTCCAGTATAGAGAAAATGCTATCTTCCAGTTTAGTCATCTTCAGGAAGCGGCGAAACGCCTGTGCGGTAACAACAAAAGCCTGCGGAACAGGCAGACCTACATGGGTCATCTCCCCAAGAGATGCCCCTTTTCCTCCGACGGATGAAATGTCGGTATTGCGGATTTCAGTAAGCCATAGGATATTGGGTGATTCGTCCATAGATACTCATTATATCATGGTCACCGAGGCAATAAATATGCTACGCTGATGGAAGGAATCAGGGGTGAAAAAAGAGATGTTATTCATCAGGTACGAACTTGGTGCCGTAATGAATAACACCGTCATCTCCTTCGCGATCGAGAACGCGGAAAACGGATTTTACCGGCATACCAATATAAACTTCGTCAATTTCACAGATGACGTGAGAGGTCATACGGGCACCCTCCTCCAATTCTATAATGGCGAGGACATACGGCTTTTCATCGGCATACTGTTCACTTGCAGAGTAGATAACCGAGTAGGTCAGCACTTTGCCTTTTCCCGAAAGCTGGAACGGAGATATTTTACCATCGCGACGGCAGTGCGGACAGAACGCACGCGGCGGGAAGAAAACACTGCCGCATGTTTCACAACGCGTGCCGATAAGATTGTAGCGCTGAGGTATTTTTCGCCAGAAGCGTGCAACAGTCATTTCTTACGCCCTCCCGAAGATGTGGGTGACAACCGTCGCACCGGTTCCGCCGACGTTCTGGGTCATACCGATTTCAGCGCCGTCAACCTGCCGGCGGCCGGCTTCTCCTCTGAGCTGCTGGACGACTTCCCAGACCTGCTTGATACCGGTTGCACCAACCGGATGCCCGCAGGCTTTGAGGCCGCCGGAGGTGTTGACCGGCAGTTTTCCGCCAAGAGCGGTCTCGCCCTCTTCAGTAAATTTACCGGCGGTTCCTTTGGGAACAAAACCGAGATCTTCAATCGCGCAGAGCTCGGCGATGGTGAAGCAGTCGTGAACTTCAACAAAGTCGATATCTTTGCGCTCAAGGCCTGCCTGGGCAAATGCTTTGCTGCCGGCAGCAACGGTGGCGCCCATGGTGGAAAAGTCCGGACGGTCGTGCAGGGCGATGGTGTCGCCGGCCTGTGCGGAGGCAAGAACTTTTAT
This sequence comes from uncultured Methanomicrobiales archaeon, assembly GCA_964488725.1. GTDB lineage: Archaea > Halobacteriota > Methanomicrobia > Methanomicrobiales > Methanocorpusculaceae > Methanocorpusculum. Next base: position 1,447 of record CAZAWD010000240.1, read on the forward strand.
CGGCGTGTCGGAAAACTCGCGGGCACGCTCAAGGGAGCAGACAACGACCGCGGCCGCGCCGTCAGAGACCGGTGAGCAGTCAAAGAGCCGGAGCGGTGAAGCGACCAGTGTTGAGTTCATGACGGTTGACAAAGTAATTTCATTCTGGAAGTGCGCGTAGGGGTTGCGGGCGCCGTGATAGTGATTTTTCACAGCAACCTGTGCGAGCTGTTCGCGCGTCAGGCCGTATTTATGCATGTAGTCGCAGGCGATCATGGCGTATAAACCCGGAAATGTCGCACCGGCAAAACTTTCCCATTCCCGGTCAGCAGCACCGGCTAAGACATCAGTGGCATCACCGACGTCGGTCATTTTTTCAACTCCCGCGGCGATGACAACATCCGACATCCCGGATGCTACAGCCGAAACAGCCTGACGAAACGCCAGGCCGCCGGAGGCACAGGCGGCTTCAACGCGGGTTGCCGGGATGTGAAGGTCCCCGCCAAGCCCGACATAGTCGGCGACAAGAGCACCGACGTGTTCCTGTCCGATAAAACGGCCGGCTGACATTGAGCCGACACACGATGCAGCTATCTG
>CAZAWD010000241.1:0-2016 GCA_964488725.1 uncultured Methanomicrobiales archaeon
TGATTCCTTTCTGATGTTTTCCGGAATTTATGAAAAACTTCACGCACACCCGATTATATCTATAAGAGATAATGCAGTATTTTCAAGTGAAGCAGCTCGAGTGCATATTCGGGATATAGTAAATAGTCTCTGGAAAAGAGGCGGAGATATACATCAGAAATTAAAGAAACAACTGGAATTCCTGTATTATCTTCCAACGATAGAGGGAGAAGATAAAGACAAATACAAGAGATTAGTGGGTATGCATCTGCGAAATCAAGTATTTATTAATATGGAAAATGTCGAGCTGCGCCTCAAACAGCGAGGTATTTGTGAACAGAAGCATGCACAGATTAAGAATGTGCTCAAGTTTGACGTTAAAGGCTATCGGGCTACAAAACGAGAACTTTACACATTGCTGAATTTTGTTGCATCGCAGTGCGCATTTCTGGCATACCTTCAGAATGGATCTCTAAACACATCACTCGCAGGTTTTATTTAAGCATTCTATACCTATAAGCCCTCTGGCGGGAGAGGATGAGAGAAAGAGTGGAACGGCACGTTATTTTTTTCAGAGAATAGTTTCTGGTGGGAATATTATCTTGCAGAATAAATTCTGTCCAACGAAAGGATAGGTTGATTGGACAAACTCTATAAACAAACTATATGCCATTGAAAAGAAAATAACTACTAACAATTTCGGGAACTACCATATGGAGAAAGTAATTATCACCGTCGTTGGAAAAGATACCGTCGGCATCATTGCAAAAGTCTGCACCTACCTCTCAGACAACCACGTCAACGTAGAAGATATATCACAGACCATTGTTCAGGGATACTTCAATATGATGATGGTCGTCGACACCAGTTCAAGCCCCCTCGCCTTTGGTGAAATGGCCGGCGGCCTGGACTTAATCGGCAATGAAATCGGCGTCAAAATCCGTTGTCAGCGCGAAGAAATCTTCACCAAAATGCACCGTCTCTGAGGACTACGATGATCAACATCTTCGAGGTCAACGAGACCAACTCAATGATAGAACAGGAAAAACTCGATGTCCGGACCATCACACTCGGCATCAGCCTGCTCGACTGCTGTGACGCCGACTTAACCGAACTCAACCGGAAAATATACGAAAAAATAACACGGGTCGCCAAAAATCTGGTCGCCACCGGCAAAGAAATCGAACTTGAATTCGGCATCCCCATCGTCAACAAACGAATCTCAGTCACCCCCATCGCCTTAATCGGCGCCATGGCCTGCAAAACGCCGGACGACTTTGTCGAAATCGCCAAAACCCTTGACCGTGCCGCCAAAGCCACCGGCGTCAACTTCCTCGGCGGCTACTCCGCACTGGTCTCAAAAGGCATGACAGCCGCTGAAGAAAACCTCATCCGTTCAATTCCCCGTGCCCTCAGCGAAACCGACTTCGTATGCAGCTCCATCAACATCGGCTCCACCCGTACCGGCATCAACATGGACGCCGTCCGTCTCATGGGCGACATCATCAAAGAAACCGCTGAAGCAACCAAAGACCACGGCTCAATCGGCTGTGCCAAACTCGTCGTCTTCTGCAACGCCCCCGACGACAACCCGTTCATGGCAGGTGCCTTCCACGGCGTCACCGAAGGCGACGCCGTCGTCAATGTCGGTGTCAGCGGCCCCGGCGTCGTGCGGCACGTCCTGACCACCATCCACGGCCAGAACTTTGAAACCCTCTGTGAAACAATAAAAAAGACCGCATTCAAAGTCACCCGGGTCGGCCAGCTGGTCGCACTGGAAGCCTCCGAACGTCTGGGCGTTCCCTTCGGCATCGTCGACCTCTCGCTCGCACCCACCCCGGCAGTCGGTGACAGTGTCGCCGAAATCTTAGAAGAAATGGGACTTGAATCCGTCGGCGCACCCGGAACAACCGCCGCCCTCGCCCTCCTCAACGATCAGGTTAAAAAAGGCGGCGTCATGGCAAGCTCATTTGTCGGCGGCCTGTCTGGTGCCTTCATCCCGGTCCGTGAAGACCAGGGACTGATAGACGCCGTCAA
>CAZAWD010000242.1:0-2006 GCA_964488725.1 uncultured Methanomicrobiales archaeon
GAATGGGGAACAGATTATGTCAGATGAACTATTTTCGCCGGATGAAATCGCTCATCAGCTTAAGACGGTGCTGGGCGATTCGATGCTTGAGTCTCGTGTGCAGGTGCGGCGGGAAGGCGTGTCAAAACATGAAAATAAAAATCTCTGGATAACGATAACTTCGTCGGCGGTTCATGAGGCTGCGGCGGCGCTGATGGGTATTTCATATCCGCATCTTTCCTGTATCTCCGCATACGATACAGGTGCGGCGGATGAAAATCTCCGTGTGCAGTATATCTTCTCTATCTACGGCGGTGTTGCGCACGAGGAGATGATGGTTATCTTTTCACTTGACCTTGCCAAGTCTCACCCTCATCTGCCGACTATTACGGATATTCTGGAAGGTGCGGCGTTTACCGAGCGGGAAAAGACCGAGTATATCGGCATCACCATCGTCGGCCTTGCGCCCGCGCCGCACAAGTTTTTCCTGCCGCAGGATTTCCCCGAAAATGTGTATCCCCTGCGAAAGGATGACAAGAAAATTCCCGATACCATGGTGCGGGATTTATGGGCGTGCGGACGTCCGGCGAACCGGCCGCCGGCACCGCTGGGAGGGGATGAGTAATGGCCGGACATGCGCCCTATACAGTTCCGATCGGCCCGATTCATCCGGCGCTCAAAGAGCCGGTGCATATCGAGCTGACGGTTGAAGGAGAAGAGGTTATCGGCGCTGATTTTACGCCGGGACAGACGCATCGCGGGATTGAGTGGATGGGTCTTTCGCGAAATCCGGTGCAGATTGTGCATCTGACAGATCGTATCTGCGGTATCTGCGGGGTGACGCATTCTCTGGCGTTTGCCCGGGCGGTTGAACAGATAGCTGATATTACCGTGCCGGAACGGGCAGATTATGTCCGCACGATTATAGCGGAGTTTGAACGTATTCAGTCTCATCTGCTCTGGGCGGGGGTTGCCGCTCATGAGCTGGGTTTTGATTCGTTGTTTTATCTGGCATGGCGGGTGCGCGAAGAGGCGATGGATGCAATTGAACTGATTACCGGCAACCGCGTGAATTATGATATTATCCAGATAGGAGGAACCCGCCGTGATATTGATGCGGCTATCCATGATAAACTGAGGAAGTGTCTGGCGACCTATGGCGAGTTGTTTGCCAAGCTGAAGAAGTTGTTTTTGGAGGATGCGGTGATTGCATCACGGTGTAAGGGCACGGGGCTTTTGTCGATGGAGAAGGCGGCGGTCTACTCGACCGTCGGGCCGACAGCACGGGCGTCGGGTCTGCCGGCTGATGTGCGGGTGGATTATCCCTACTGTGCATACGGCGACCTTGCGCTTCAGCCGGTGATGCCGGGGGTATACGGTAAAGATGCGGACGGCGATACGTATGACCGTATTGTAGTGCGGATTTTTGAGGTTGCCCAGTCGATTGAGATTATCACGCAGTGTCTTGATAATATGCCGGCGGGTCCGGTGCTTTTTGAGGAGAAGGTTGCCAAGATTCTGGCGTTGTGTAAGAAGGCAGAAGGCGAGGCGGTCGGCCGGCATGAAGCGCCGCGGGGGGAGTGTCTGCATTATGTGGCGATGGCAAAGGCAGAGGCTCCGGTTGCATGGAAGGTGAAGGCGTCGTCATACAGCAATCTCCATGTGTGGCCGCTGATTCTCAAAGGCGCACAGCTGGCTGATGTGCCGGTGATTGTGGCGTCGGTTGATCCGTGTCTTTCATGTACGGACCGGGTGATGGTGACCAATACCGACGGGAAGTCGGCGGTGTATACCAAAGAGGATCTCTCAAAGATGTCGTATCTGAAGACGCGGAGGATGCAGGAATGAACATCTATCTTGCAGCGATTGGCGGAGCGGTTGTTCTGGCGATTCTCGGCAGTGCGTTCGGGCTGTGGCTGTGCGGTGTTGACCGCAAGGTTTCGGCACGGATGCAGGCGCGGGTCGGCCCGCGGATTCTTCAGCCGTTTTATGATTTGTCAAAGCTTCTAAACAAAGAAGTATTAAAA
>CAZAWD010000243.1:0-2003 GCA_964488725.1 uncultured Methanomicrobiales archaeon
ATAACATTCTTAAACTTGCAATATGTGATGTAACGGCGAATGCGATGATGTATGGCGGATATAACCCGGCTGTTATCGGTGATGGATCGATTGAAGGGACGTTGAAAGCTTTGAATGCATATATATGGACGGAGAAATTTTAGATGGGATATACGGGTATTATTCTGGTAGATAAACCGCGCGGGCCGTCAAGTCATCAGGTTGCCGCGTGGGTCGGCAAGATGATGAAAACCAATGTTGGGCATTCCGGCACTCTGGATCCGATGGTGTCGGGGGTGTTGGTTGTTATGCTTGGCCGCGCTGTGCGGCTGGCACCGCTGCTTCTCCAGCATGAAAAGGAGTATGTGGCATGTATGAGGCTGCATGCCGATGTTGAGCGCGATACACTTGAAGAGGTTGTGCGCGGGTTTACCGGCCGGGTATACCAGCGTCCTCCCCGCCGTTCTGCGGTGAAGCGCGCATTGCGTATCCGGGTGATTTATCGGATTGAGGTTTTGGATATGCAGGACCGTCTGGTTTTACTGCGTATCCGCTGTGAGGCGGGGACGTATATCCGGTCTGTGTGTGTGCATATCGGCAATGTTCTGGGGTGCGGCGCGCAGATGATAGAGTTGCGGCGGACAATGTCGGGCGGGTTTACCTCGGCTGAATCCTATACTCTGCATGAGATTCGTGATGCGGTGGAATCGGGCGATAGTTCGCAGATTCGTGAAATGATTTTGCCGCCTGAAAAAGCAATTGATGATATCCCGAAAATCGTTATACGTATGTCAGCGGCGGATGCGGTTTCCCATGGGGCAATGCTTGCGGTTCCGGGTATTTTATCTATGGAAAAGTTCAAAGCGAATCAGAGTGTGGTTCTGGTAACGGAAGACGGACGGCTGGTTGCACTGGCCCAGCCGTTTTTTGATTCGGAAAATATACCGGCAACGGGTCACGGAATTGCTGCCCGTTCGCTTCGTGTTTTTTCAGGGACAACTCAGTAGATTAATAAGGGCGAAAGACAGACATGTAATGCTGATTTAGGCTGAGGTAGTCTAGCGGTAGGGCGCGGGCCTGGAAAGCCCGTGAGGCGAAAGTCTCTCGTGAGTTCAAGTCTCACCCTCAGCGTTTTTGGGATATAAGGCTCAAAAGTCGTATCTTTCTTTTACTGTATTCTTTTCTGTTCTTTGAACCTGCGGTTTTGTCCGGGGATTAAAGAAAGTTTGACAGAATTAAGAATAAAGGTTGAGCTTCTTCGTAAAGAACTATGACAACTATAACCATTATAATTTTACCCGCCAAATAGATTGTATATCATGGTCGAACTCACCATTAAAAAGCGTCATGCGATTAAAAAGGGGCAGCTCACCTCCCTCATGCAGAAACTTACTGAAAATATTGGCGATGATGCTGCTTTGTATACTGCTCCGATGATTGAAATCGCAGAAACCGCTTCTAAATTCAATATCTACCTTATTGATAAAAAACCCATTCTTATGGAAAAAGATGAGTGGGCTTTTCCCACGCTCCGGGGCGCTGTTCTCCGGCCGTTTCACGGGCGGCGCGTTGTTGTTGATATGGGAGCTGTTCCCTATCTGATAAACGGTGCCGATATTATGCGCCCGGGAATTGTATCTGTTACGGATGATGTAAAAGCCGGACTTCCCGCGCTCGCGGTTGATGAAAGCCATGATAAGCCGTTGGCTGTTGTTATTCCTCTCTATGATGCGGCCGGCATTCTCGCGCTTGAGAAGGGAAAGGCCGCTAAAAACATTCATTACATCGGTGACGAACTCTGGAATATGGAGCTCTGACCCGTCTCATACAGATAGGCTTATAATTTCTCTCACTAAACTATCTTTCATATGGGATTTCTAGACGGAGTATTTGGATCGAAAGATAATAAGAAAGCCGCGGATGAAGACACATATATGAAACTTGATCTACAGGCATACGAAGGAGCTTCCGGCGAGACTGAGCCGGCAACGATGTATGTCAAGGTGGCATCAGTAACTGATATT
>CAZAWD010000244.1:0-1991 GCA_964488725.1 uncultured Methanomicrobiales archaeon
GTCGCAAACCGAGCACCGCGACGGGATTGATACGTATGTGGTTGACGGGAAGAAGATTCATCTGCTGGCAGAAGGCAGGCTGGTGAATCTGGCAACGCCGAAGGGTATGGGGCATCCGATTGAGGTTATGGATTTGAGTTTTGCGGTGCAGGCGCTGTCGGTTGAGTATATGGCGCTGCATGGAAAAGAGCTGAAGGCAGGAGTACATGATGTGCCAACAGCAATTGATGAGTATATCGCCCGGTTAAAACTGGATTCGGTCGGGGCGGCGGTTGATTCTCTGTCAGCTGAGCAGAGCGAATATATGTGCAGCTGGAATCACGGGACGTAAGTGCCGAACAGATGTAAGGACGGACGGACGAAAAAAAACGGGCGGGGTGTGAACCCACCCGTATTTTCAAAAATACGACTTTTAAATTGTCATATTTTGATGGATTATAGTATTCTGTTTTTGAGATTTCAATAATAAATATTGTATATTACCATGCAATATTGAAAACCATGTAACACGTAACACCTAACACCCTCAAAATTAAAAAAACATACAAACCTGCACATCAAACCACCCCGTTTTACCGCACGGCACCCCGGCCAAAAAAATAATACAAAATATTATGCGGAATTGGCATCAGCATTTTCCTTCGCTTTTGCCAGCTCCTGTTTTTCCAGCAGAAGATAATCCACCTTATTGAACTTAGTCAACGGCAGCGCATCAATAACCGCAACCTTAACCGGCACACTCCACCGGTTCATATGCTCCCGCGCATATGAAATCAGCTCCCCCTCAATCGTTGCCGGATCGGCCCCCTCATTCAGCACCACAAACAGCTTAATCTTACGATCATGCTTCCACGGCGTACTCACCGCACAAACCTGCTTAACCGCCGGATGATTCTGAATCGTCTCCTCAATAAGCGACGGATACACATTATACCCGTTCACCTTAATCATCCGTTTCGCCCGTGAACGGAAACATATATTCCCGTCTTTTCTAACCGCCACCAGATCACCCGTATGCAGCCACACATTCCCATCAGAATGAACACGGAGAATTTCCTTCGTTGCCTCCTCATTCTTGTAATATCCCGTCATAATTGCCGGACCAAGGAAACAAAGCTCCCCCTCTTCGCCATCGGGCACAATCTCATTCGTCCCGGGCCTCACCACACATATACGCGTCCCCGTCATCGGAACACCAATCGACCCCGTCGGCAGCGTATCATACTCATTTGAAACAAGCGTACACGTCCCGCACGCCTCCGTCAGCCCGTAACCCGCCCGGAACTTAATATCCGCATGCGACTTTGCCAGCAGATCATTATACTTTGCCGCAAGCTCCGACGAAACCCGGTCGCCGCCGCTGCAGAACAGCTTCGCACGCGACAGATCATAATTCTGGAAAAACGGATACAACCGCTCAAACAGCGCCGGCACACCCGGCACAAATAACACATCCTCCCGCTTAATCTGCTTAAAACAACCCTTCGGATCAAACCGCGGCACCAGCACAACCTTCATCCCTGAAATCAGCGGCGCATGAATCGTCACCGCCAGCCCGAACGCATGGAAAATAGGAAGAATCGCAAGGAACCCATCCCCCACATCCGTCTTCCCGACCCCCACATCAATAAGCATCTGCATTGAAATCGAGTTCACCGCATAATTTGACAGCATAACCCCCGCGTCGTACCGCCGGTATACATAATAACCGCCGTATCACGGGCCTTGCCATCCTCTGCGGGCAGCGTAAACCCGTCAGCAATTTTCTTCTTCCCTTCCGCAAGAAAATCCGTCCATGCCGTAATCCGGCTGACATGTTCCGCCGGCCCGTATTTACGCATCGCAAACGCAAACCCGGCACGCATAACCATCCCCTTCGGATTATCCGGGAAATACCCCCCGGTCTTACAGCGTATAACCTCCACAGCGCGGTTTGAAACAAGCTCCTCATTCAGCTCAACCGTAAACACGATTTTACTTTCCGTAAGATC
>CAZAWD010000245.1:0-1991 GCA_964488725.1 uncultured Methanomicrobiales archaeon
CTCTAATCATTGCGTGTTTTTGCAAACCAATCCCAAACAGCTTGATTTATCCACCCAAAGTACACGTAGAACAACAATGTTTTCGTCTATTGAAAGTATACATATACACATCAATAAAATCATGACCTCAATCATTCGCCAACATGACTCCCGGACAGGGAAAAACATATGCCGTTGAAGAAACCGCGCCCGTGAAGCGTATTGTCGGTATTTTTTCTATCCGGGAAGTGCATGAGGAAACACCGGCTGCCATCTGGAAGAAGACATCCGAATATGCCGGAATTGATGAGGGGCGTTTTTTTGAATATTTCAGCGGCCGGGACACTGCGTATGCTATTGAGATTGCTGAGGTGAAGAAGTATGTATCTCCCATTGATCCGTGGGAGGTGAACGAACGTTTTGTTCCCCCACAATCATTTATGTATCTTGATGATGTGACGTATGGCCGCCACATTTTATTTTCGGGGTTTGTGCAAGGCCCGGATGATGATTCAGGTTATCTCTTTTCAAAGCAGACATTGAGATGACCATTTCATTTTCACCACTCATGCGCCCAAAAATAATTCGCAATATAAATGAGGTGGTGAACAGTTGTCATATTTATTCTATTTTCTTCTTACTGCGTGAATGTCTCTTTCTACTTCACGCCTCATCTTTGCGGCGAGTGCTTTGTCTGCCTGGGAAAGTGGCTTATACCCTATAACTTTCCAGCCCTCACCTCTTGCGCCATTTAACATGCTTACCGAGACCATGTTTATAATTATGCGAGTCTGAGAGAATAAACTCTCGCCCCCCTCCATAATACCCAAATACGAGTTACACTGATAAAAACCTATATTAAATACTAACCAATACATCTATCCCTTTTCAAAGCAGACATTATACATACTAAAATGCCCCCTATCCTTGTCACCAGGCCGACGCTCCCCCCGTTCGAGGAGTACACCTCATTAATAAAACAAATCTGGGAAAACCGCTGGCTGACGAACGCCGGCCCGCTGCATGAGCAGCTCAAAGACGACCTCAAATCCTATCTGAATATAGAAAACATCTCGCTCGTAACGAACGGTCATGCCGCGCTGGAAGCAGCACTTCACGCCCTGCACCTGCCCGCAGGCAGCGAGGTTATCACGACGCCGTATACGTTTGCGTCAACCACTCACGCCATCGTCCGAAGCGGCCTGAAACCGGTCTTCTGCGATATTTCATACGCGGACTACAATATAGACACCGCAAATATTGAAGCGCTCATTTCCGATAATACCGCGGCTATTCTGCCGGTGCATGTCTACGGGACGCCGTGCGATGTGAGCGCAATCAACAAAATCGCCCGCGCCCACGGGCTGAAGGTCGTCTATGACGCCGCTCATGCCTTCGGGGTGAAGCTGAACGGCGCCGCGCTTGCTTCGTTTGGTGATGCGTCTATGCTTTCATTTCATGCGACGAAGGTCTTTAACACCGTCGAGGGCGGCGCGGTTGTCTCGCCGCATGCGGAACTGACGGCCGGCGTTGACCGCTACCGCAACTTCGGCATGGAAGGGCAGGAGGACTTCATTGAGGCCGGAACGAATGCCAAGATGAGTGAGTTTCACGCAGCAATGGGGATTGCAAATCTCCGGCATGTGAATGAGAGTATTGCGGCACGGAAGGTGGTCTGCGAGGCATACGATGCGGCGCTCTCCGGGGTGGAAGGCATCAAGATTCTGCGGCGGGCGGCGAGGGTTGAGCCGAATTATGCGTATTATCCGATCGTCGTAGAGGACGCGTATCCGCTTGACCGTGACGGACTGTGTGCAAAGATGGCGGCGGCCGGGGTGTTTGCCCGGAAGTATTTCTATCCGCTGGTGACGGAGTTCTCGTGCTATCGTGAGATGGCGGCCGGGGCTGAGGTGCCGGTCGCGGAGGATGTGAGCCGGCGGGTGCTGTGCCTGCCGCTGTATGATACGATGAATGGGGAGACGGCGGAGAGAATTTCTGATTTAATTATCGAT
>CAZAWD010000246.1:0-1955 GCA_964488725.1 uncultured Methanomicrobiales archaeon
ATAATGATGTTCATGGCAAAGATAATTATCAGCGTAATCATATTCACCACCACGCCTAGTGCAAACGGCCGAACCGATAACGGCTGAAGGTTAATGAGCGGCATAGGGATTTTTTTCTGACGAAGCACAAACGCAATCAGACACGCGATGCCTAGAGCCGCTGGTACTGCCGAAAGCATACCTTCCCCGCCAAATGCTGAGGATATACTATATAATATACCAATCAGCGCGAAACTTATCAGCACCGTTGAGAGAATATCCATCTTCGGGTGCGTGAGCTCTGCAACATTTCTAAGCAGCACCGCAGCGCAGATAAGACACAGCAGGGTCAGCGCCCCGTATACCCAGAACAGCACGTTCCAGGTAAAAAACGACAGCAGCCCGCCGGCAATAATAATACTCAGCGACGGCCCGACCGCCGTCATCGCCCCGACAATGCCCATATACATCCCGAGCTTTCTTCGCGGTGCAACCTCCAGCGTAATGTTCATACCGATTGGAATCAGCATGCCGGTTCCAAGAGACTGCACAATTCGGCCCGTTAAGAGCAGGGGAAACGTCGGTGCTGCTGCACATATGACACTTCCCAGAATTAACAGACCAAGCGAGATGAAAACAAGGGTCCGCGTCCGTATTGTGCGATACAAAAACGCAGACACCGGCACCATAATAGCCGCACCGAGCATGTAGGCGGTTGCGAGCCACTGAACGGTTCCGATGTTGATTGAAAAGTCTGACATGATGGCCGGAAATGCCACATTCAGATAGGTTTCATTGAACGTTGCAAGGAGTGCAGCAAACGCTGCGATAAATAATATGTGTTTTGGATTAATTGATTCTGTGCGCATTGTATATCCCCAGTTTCTCTTTCAATTCGATTCACAGCGCACGTAAAAGCCCCGGCACCTGTATCTACTCTGTCGAGTAAACCAGTTTTATAATTCAGCGCTCCACCCTATTAAAAAGTAACTCATTCAAACGGAACACGCCGCAAGGCAACAAAGGGAAGGAAGCACGGACGGTTTTACGCCGTCTTCGCTGCTCTTTTCCGCGCCGCACTTCCCAGATACAGCGCAAGGACAAAGCCCAGACAGGCAAACCCGACGGCCAGCACGGCTGATGCTATGAATCCGATATCCAGCGACGACACCGCAAACAGTGCATACACCCCGGTAAACAGCGACGAACCGATACATCCTGCTATCTGGAATCCGGTACTGATAACCACAATCCCGTGCGGCGTCATCTCAGGTTTCAGATATGACAGGATAAAACTCTGCACCGGCCCGATAATCAAGGCCTGTCCGCAGATAAGCGGAATATACAGCAGGGCAAACACCAGAAGCGAGCCGGTCGACACCAGCGCCGCAAGAAGCCCTGCAAATATTCCCATCATTGCAAATCCCAGCGGCAGAATCAGCCCCGGTCCGTGTTTATCATAGACTTTCCCCATCACCGGCGACAGCATGCCGGAGATGATAATCGCCGGAAACAGCGTCAGAGATGCGGCCATTGCCGGCACACCCAGAGCGCTTTGTATATACAGCGGCATGATGATGTTCATGGCAAAAATAATTATCAGCGTAATCATATTCACCACCACGCCTAGTGCAAACGGCCGAATCATCAGCGGCTGAAGGTTAATGAGCGGCATGGGGATTTTTTTCTGACGAAGGACAAATAGAATCAGGCATACAATGCCCAGTACTGCCGCTGCTGCACATATGACACTTCCCAGAATTAACAGACCAAGCGAGATGAAAACAAGGGTCCGCGTCCGTATCGCCCGGTACATAAACGCTGATACGGGAACCATGATGGCTGCGCCGAGCATGTAGGCGGTTGCGAGCCATTGAACGGTTCCGATATCGATTGAAAAGTCCGACATGATGGCCGGAAATCTTACACCATATCCAAAACAGAAACCGGCACCATCGTGCCGATAAATGAACTGT
>CAZAWD010000247.1:0-1954 GCA_964488725.1 uncultured Methanomicrobiales archaeon
TTCTTCACATCACCAGCTTCGCAGGCATGCCCGACGGCAAAGCAAAACTTGCAGCCATTGAGCACCGGCCGCCGGCAGAAGTTATCGACTCTGCGTATCCGTTCTGGCTGACAACCGGCGCTACCATCTGGCACTGGCCGAGCGGTTCAATGACGCGCAGGTGCAAGCAGCTGGATGCAGACTGTCCGGAAGCATGGCTTGAAATGAACGTCAAAGACGCTGAAAAACTTGGTGTCAAAGACGGCGAAAAGATCACGCTCTACTCCCGCCGCGGCGAGGTTCAGGTCAGAACACGGGTCTTCGAAGACATTAAAGAAGGCGTTCTCTTTATGCCGTTCCACTTCATCGAAGCACGTGCAAACTTAGTCACCAACACCGCTTACGACCCTGTCTCACGGACCCCGGAGTATAAAGCGTGTGCGGTAAATGTAAAGAAACTGGAGGCCTGAAAATGTCAGCTAAAGGCGATATGTGCTATGCATGGGCCAACCCTTCCAAGTGTTCCGCCAAAGGCGAATGCGGCGGGGCGGTCACTGCGCTCTTAAAGTATGCACTGGAAAACAAAATTGTCGATGCGGTTTTAACCGTGAAAAAAGGTGTCGATATTTATGACGCCATTCCTGCCCTCGTAACCGACCCGGCAGAACTTACCAGAACGGCCGGCTCTCTGCACTGCGGAACGCTGCTTCTGCCCAAGCTCATCCAGAAATACATGGACGGCGCAAAGGATATGAAAATTGCCGTTACCGTGAAAGGCTGCGATGCAAAAGCAATGTATGAACTTGCCAAACGCGGTAAAGTCAACCTTGACAACATCATCATGATCGGTCTCAACTGCGGCGGTTCGGTTTCTCCGCAGATGGCACGCAAAATGATCACCGAAAAATACGGTATCAACCCTGACGATGTCGTGAAAGAAGAGATTGACAAAGGCCAGTTCATTGTCATGCTCAAAGACGGCACGCACAAAGGTATCAAGATTGACGAGCTTGAAGAAGACGGTCTGGGCCGCCGCCCGAACTGCCAGCGCTGTGAAACCAAAGTGCCGCGTCAGGCTGATATTGCCTGCGGGAACTGGGGTGTCATCGGCCCGAAGGCAGGGAAAGCAACCTTCGTTGAAATCTGCTCGGATAAAGGTGCAAAACTCTTTGACGGTGCGGCTGCTGCCGGTGTTCTTGAGTTCTGTGCGCCGGAAGCAAAAGGCCTTGAGATCCGTGGAAAGATTGAGAACGTCATGGTTAAGATGGGTAAGAAAGCCCAGGCAAAACAGTTTGACGAGCTCGGCTACGGTTCAAAACGCCTTGAGTTTATGCAGGAGGAATCCGCACGCTGTATTAAATGCTATACCTGCATTGAACAGTGTCCGGTAACCTGCTGCGACAACATCAAAGCCGACCTTGCCAACCTTGTGACGCCGGGCCGTATTCCGCCAAACTTTATGTTCCATATGATCCGCTACTCATATGTCGGACCATCGTGTATTAACTGCGGTCAATGTCAGGAACTTTGTCCGATGGATATTCCAAACGCACTCTTCATGCATGCGATGCAGAAGGACATTCAGGGCCTCTTCGGTCTCGGCGAGCCGGGATACGATCTGGAGCTTCCGGCAATTGCCTCCTCTGAGACAAAGAGAGGTGCCGGGTTTGTATTCCTGAAGATGCCGGAAAGCAGCGCCGAGTATGTCGACGAGCAGTCCGGATACTACAAGGTTAACGTCAAACCGACTGAGTAATCCCGGATGTATCTCCTAAGGGAGATATGTCCTTCCTATTTTTCACCTATCCTTAAATATCTGCGGAACCCATAGAATAGCATAGATTATGTCACTTGCTGTTGTTTTCGATAGTGCCGGAACTTTGTTAAAAACGGTGCGGGCGGTTGTGGAGGTTGCGTCTCACGCTCTGTATGCCGACAGTGTTGAAACAACGCTCCTGACCTTTGAAGATCCCGA
>CAZAWD010000248.1:0-1948 GCA_964488725.1 uncultured Methanomicrobiales archaeon
GCCTTGGGTGAAGAGGCCGTGCTGATAACCGATTCTCACAGTTTGGTAAAAGCCTCATCGGGACGCATCTGCTCCGAAGGCCTCTCCCGTTCCTTCGGTTATTACGAAGACCATGGATGGAAACGCCGGTTGAAGCGTCTGCTTCATTATCCCAGACGCCGCTTTGAGACGTCTGCTTATGCGCTCGCCGGTGAATTGGCCAGCCGGTTGGGAAGAGATACGGCCGTGGGACGGGTCGCAAGAAGAATTCCGGCGGCCTGTTCAAGTTCACGGAGGAACCTACCCGGATCCCCGGTGCGGGGGATGGTTTCGGCGTGGTCGCGTAACGCAGTGACGGCTTCCCGGGCAATTTTTCCGGCGCCGCGAATCTGCATGGTTTTGATTTTATCGGCGGTGTCAGCAAGAGACATAGATAAATGATGGGGGTCTGATGATATATAGTTGTTTAAGATGGATGCGGCAGCCTCCAACTTATTTCTTACAGACAATCACCTCTTCTTCCGTCACTACATAATCCATTGATACATCCGTCGTCTCCGCCGGCAATGACTCACACTCCTGACAGGCATATGCCAGCCCTATTTTTACCGGCCGGGAATACGCAGCTAAAAACCGGTCATAATATCCTGCCCCGTAACCCAGCCTGTTGCCCTGCCGGTCAAATCCAAGAAGAGGAAGTAACACCACCTCCACCTCTTCCGGCGCCGCAGGCCGCTCGGTTGAAAGCGGTTCCGGAACTGAAAACGTCCCCGGTTCCAGATGCTCAACCGACGACAGATACGAAAGACGAAGCGTATGTGTTTCCCTCTCAATAATCGGAACACACACCGTCTTTCCTTCCGCCAGCAGGCTATTAATAATCACCATTGATTCAACCTCCGGTTCTTTGGAAACATAGGCCAGAACAACCGACCATGGCGCAAGCAGCTCCGCTAACCGGCACGTAATACGATAACTTTTCTCCCTGCGCTCCCCAAGCAGCAACGCACTACGGCGGGATTTCAGCATACATCTCAACTGGGATTTATCCTGCATAATCTAAGAAAAGTATCTACGGCGGAGAATATATACGTTCGGTCGGATTCATATCCACAAAAAATAAAAAATAACTGTTCAACCCCCTCCCTTTTCATATAGGAAGACCCGCTCACTCGTACTCAATCGTTGCCGGCGGCTTACTGGTAATATCATACAGCACGCGGTTCACCTGCCGGACCTCATTAATAATCCGGCTTGACACCCGCTCAAGCACCGCAAACGGAATCTGCGCCCAGTCGGCCGTCATGAAATCCGTCGTCGTAACCGCACGAAGCGCAACCGCATACTCATAGGTCCGCTCATCGCCCATCACTCCGACACTGCGCATATTCGTAAGCGCCGCAAAATACTGATTAATTCCGCGATCAAGACCTGCCGCTGCAACCTCCTCACGGAAAATCGCATCCGCATCCCGCACAATATCCAGCTTCTCCCTCGTCAGGTCCCCGATAACACGAATAGCAAGACCCGGTCCCGGAAACGGCTGACGCCACACCAGATTATCCGGAATCCCGAGTTCCTGCCCCGCACGGCGGACCTCATCCTTAAACAGCACCCGCAGCGGTTCAATAATCTCCTTAAAATCAACATGATCCGGCAACCCGCCAACATTATGATGACTCTTAATCACTGCCGCCGCCCCGGGCCCTGACTCAATCACATCCGGATAAATTGTTCCCTGCACCAGAAAATCAACCCTGCCAATCTTTTTTGCCTCCTCCTCAAACACCCGGATAAACTCAGCGCCGATAATCTTACGCTTCTCCTCGGGGTCCGCCACCCCCGCAAGCTTTGAAAGGAACCGGTCCTCAGCATTCACCCGCACCAGATTTATATCATACTGCCGGCGAAACACCTCCTCAACCTCATCACCTTCATTCTTACGAAGCAGCCCGTGATCAACAAAAAT
>CAZAWD010000249.1:0-1939 GCA_964488725.1 uncultured Methanomicrobiales archaeon
CCGAGGATCCAGCGGTAATTCCGGATTGCAGTATGCCGAATTTGTCCACGCCTTCGAGCAGTTCGGCATCGCCGGTAAATTCGGAAACCCCGGCGCACTTCCATGATGTTCCTATACGGCTCTGAATAATCATGGTTTCGGCGCCGCCCCGGAAATCATAGGCAAAATCAGCGTCGTCCGATGTATTTATCCGGTATCCGCACCATAATCCATATCCTGTTTGGGCGGTCGTGTCCCACCATAAATAGTAATAGATACGGACGTATCCCGCCTCGTCGTTCTGCATGGCGGCCTTTACGAATTTTGGAGCCCCTGATGCCGGTCCGGTGCTGATGTCGTTTACCGTCGGAGCCGCTGTATCGCAAAAAACAATGTACTTTTCAACTCCGATCGAAGAGTGCGTTCCAGTTCCGGCCGACGTGATGTTTATTGCGGTTCCCGCCTGGGCGTTTGACAGAGACGTCGCAAGTTTTAATTCGGTTGAACTCACCCGTATCGCGTAATAGGTGGTTGATGCACTCAATCCAGTGGGCAGCGCGCCGCCGCTGTTAGAAACCCATATTTGATCGCCGGTTCCATGAATATGTCCGGCGGAGATCGTAAGTATGTCGGTACCGGCATCGGCGGTGAATGTCTGGCTGGTGGGGTTGCTTTTGTCCTCGCGGATATACCATGCCGGACCCCCGCCGTACTTGTATACGGAATGTGTTCCGGTTCCTGCCGAAGTAATGTCCACTGCGACATCGGCCTTGGCGTTGCCATAGGTTGAAGCCAGTTTGAACGTGTTTGCGTCGATGTAGATAATCCAGTAGTCGGTATCAACCGCAAGCCCACCGGGCAGCGCACCGCCGCTGTTTGTTGTCCTGACGATATCAAGATCGGAATATCCGTGTCCGGCGCAGCTTATTACGTCCGTTGCCGCGGTGGCGGTAAAATTCTGCGATGCGCCATCGGCGGCAGGTCTGGGCATCCATCCCGTCAGTTTTGCAAGAAAACCGTTCTGGTCCGCCTCTGAAAAACCGCGACCATGTGCTGTTCCTGATTCCTTCTGATACACCGCCATCAGGTGGCCTCTTTCCCGTAAATGGATAACCCGTGGGTGGCTTCATACAGCAGCGATACCGCCCGCTCGAACTTTTCTATGGTTTTTGTGTATCTCTTGTCCGCAATGTCTGCACTGAACGAGCGTCCGTCAAAGAATCTTAATCGCGGTTCACTCGTTATGACAATGTCGTTTCCGTCGGGCATTTTTCTGAACGATGCGCAGTCCCATACCCCGCGCGTTTCATCGGCGACGGTCTGCCCTGAAATCAGCGCAATTTTCTGGACATTATTGATTGCAAAATTGATAAAGGTATTTGTCGGCAGGATGGTGGTAGTATTCGAGCAGTATACCGTCATTACGTCGGGAAACGGGCTGAACGCCAGGATATTATCTTTGAATTTAAGATATTGCCGCGCCGGGTAGTAGTATCCGATCAGGTGCTCTTTCTCCTGTGATACCTCGCCGTAATACGCTATTTTGGTGTCTCTCACCGCGGCAAATACCCATCCTGGGGTAAGCGCACCGGCGTCGCAATCAGGTAATTCCTGCCACAGACGATGTGAGAGTGATTTGCTCAATACCCTTGTCCGTAGCTCTTCGTCGCGTACTGTGTCGGTAAAATTTCTGCATTTCGGATCCATGCACGCGCCGGTCGAGGTAATGGTGTTCGATTCGTTCGCTGTGACATGATCAGCGTCAACAAATGCGATAATGTGCGACCGCAAGCCATTGGGCCAGAATACAGGCTTTCCGACATCAGCAGACGAAAAGGTACTGCCCGCTGTTCTGGTTATCGCCGTTCCGGTCTGGGACGCGGTTAAAACCCTGATCGGTCTTGAAAGCGCATTGTCTCCACCTATTGCCGCGGCCTGGCTTGAAATGCTTCCAGAGTCG
>CAZAWD010000250.1:0-1938 GCA_964488725.1 uncultured Methanomicrobiales archaeon
CAGGGGCCGCCCCGCATGGATAGCAGAATACCTCCCGGCCAAGCGCAAAAGCAAAATCTGTCCAACGAGGAAAGGGTTGATTGGACAGGCTCGAGTCGGACAATGAGATAGTTTATACCTCAAAAGGACAAAGTAATGAGCATGACTCAAATAATGATGGAAACGGGCAAAGCACACATAAAAGGATGCGGGCACCTCGTTAACGTAACAGACGCCGAAAAGAAAGAGGCGGACGCCGCACTTCGCAGAATGGCGAAAAAGTGGGACATGAAGAATATGAAAACCACATTCTAAATAAATCAATACGGGTAACCGTTCACCCCCATCCCCGGCCGGATAACCCGCCAAAACACGCGACGTGGACGCGGGATCTGCCCCCGGCGAAAAAATAAACCCATATACTACCCGCCTGAAAAATCTGCCGGGGGGTTTTCCGAAGAGTAGTAATGCTCTGCGGTCCTAATAGTGAAATACCCAACACCCGCCCATCAGAAGGAGACCCGAAAAACATGAACATACACAAATTACTACAGTGTCTTCAAACAGCAGAAGAACACAACCGGCTTGAGGCAAAGACCGGAAACGAAGCCGGCCCCTCCCTCATGGAGACCATCTGTGCTTATTCAAACACCATACAACTCAACGGAGGTTACATCCTATTAGGAATCTCTGAAACAGACTCAACTCCGAAATACATCATATCGGGTGTAAAAAAACCGGAAACAATACAAAACACCATAGCCTCCCAGTGCCGCACAAAATTCAACATCCCCATCCGGCCGGAAATAGAAACAGCAGTCATCAATGATAAAACAATAATCGGAATATACATTCCCGAAATAGACCCGACACAAAAACCGGTATACATAGAAAAATTAGGCCCGACCAAAGGAACATTCATACGCATAGCAGGCTCCGACCACCGATGCACCGATTCAGACCTTGCCCGCATCTATCAGGAACGCACCGCCAAACCATACGACTCAACTGTCATAGAATACCTCACAGAAGATGACCTCAACCCGTCTGCCATCAATGAATATCGCCGGTTACGTCGTCTTGTCGACGCAACCGCAACAGAACTCGATCTTGACAACCAAAACATTCTGAGATCACTTAAATGTATCATTGAAATAAACGGGACCCTGCGTCCGACGCTGGCCGGTCTCTTTCTGTTTGGAAAACGCGAAGTTCTCAGCCGCGAATACCCCATGCTTCGGTTTGATTATATCAGGATGCCCGGGACACAATGGGATCCCGGAAAATCATATTATACTCTGGAAATCAACGAAGGTCTCTTCACCCTCCTCCCGCGTGCAGAGAGTGCAATAATGGATGACATCCCGCGAACAATCGACCTGCCTGAATCCGGACTAATCCGGGACGAATATCCGGTAATTCCCTCTCGTGTAATCCGGGAAGCATTAGTCAATACCGTCATGCACCGTGACTACAGGATCAACAGCCCCATACAGGTTATCCGTTATGCAGACAGAATTGAATTCAGAAACTCCGGCCACTCCCTCAAACCACACCCTGAAAGGGGAATTCCAGGCTCAATGCTTAGAAATCCCGGAATTGCAAACATCCTGCATGACACAAAATATGCTGAAAACAAAGGAACCGGCATCTCGATCATGATTAATGAAATGAAAAAAGCAAATCTGCCGGCCCCGGTTCTCCTCTCAGACAGAGACAACAACTCATTCACCGCAACCATATTCCTTCACAACCTCGCAGGAGGAGAAGAGATAGCATGGCTTGCACAGTTCAAAGAACATAATCTAACCAATCAGGAAATACAAATACTTCTACTCTTAAAGGAGAATAAAACAATAAAAAACAAACAATGTCGTGAGATAATCAACATAGATCAGCTCAGCATGAGTAACATTCTCAAACACCTGAGAATAATCGGAGTTCTGGACAAACACGGGG
>CAZAWD010000251.1:0-1937 GCA_964488725.1 uncultured Methanomicrobiales archaeon
ATTGTACAATACGCGACATGTGCTGTTTTTTGACAAAGTGATTAAAATAGTTAAAGAGACACAAAAATGACAGACGAACAATTGTTGTATGTCTTTGACGAAGCCATAAAATACATTGGAGTAAAACCTTCAAGGCAGAAAAAGACACGGTGGTTTTTGATTGGTTATTTGTTTCATAGACCAGGCCTTTATAGGAACGAAGTACATCGTGCACAACGAATACAGATGGCAGATATTCCATTGTATTTTCCTCCTAAAACTTTGTCATTTTTTGACGGGGAGATCCGATGTCGCATCACAGAAAAGTATGTAGTAATCAAGTCTGCTACATTTTATTGCAAGTTTGATATCCATAACATTTTATACCTTAGGAGGGATTTATTACGAGCATGGAAAGAACAAGACCAGTAACAGCAAAAAGAAAGCAATACATTTTAGTTTGTGATCCCAGTATGTGCGCATGGGGATATGTTATCATTGATTCAAACGGTGTGGTTTGGGAAGCCGAATGTATTAAAACAGGAGCGGAGGCAAAGGCCCGCCGAATCAGAAAAGGTGACGATAGAGTTCGGCGTGTAACGGAAATCAACCAGGAATTGATCAGGATAATTAAGGAGTATGACGTGGATTTTATTGTGTCGGAATTACCACATGGTTCACAGAATGCTTCTGCTGCAGTAATGATTGGTAATGTGATGGCTATGGTTCAGACAATTGGAGATTGTATGGATATAGCAGTGGAGTGGTATTCCGAGGGGGATGCAAAGAAGGCATTACTCAACAAACGATCGGCAACAAAGGGGGAGGTTATTGAGGCGATTTCAAAGATTTATACTGTGCCTTGGAAGAAAGTCGGATACAAGGATGAAGCAATAGCAGACGCAATGGCAATCTACCATTTGGCGTGTCAGCATTCCCAGACATTGAAGTATTTACAGAAAAAATTTAAGTGAAATTAAGTATACAAGTATAATGATTCAAAAGGAGGAGTAAATGTACACGATTAGTAAAGAGTTTGAGTTTTGTGCGAGTCACAATTTATGTGATTTGGAGGTTGGGCATCCATGTATGAGAGTGCATGGACATAACTACAAAATAACGGTGGAATTACAGTCCCGGGATGTTGATCCCAAAACAGGTATGGTTCTGGATTACCGAAAATTGAAACCGATCAAGGAGTGGTTGGATGAAACTTTTGATCACAGGCACTTGAATGACCTGTCTTGTTTCACTCCTGGCTCTCCCCACTATGTAGGAAATCCTACAGCAGAGAACATTGCTAAATTTATTTACAATCAGATTCCTCGTATTTTTGGATTTAGTTTGCCTTCGGGGGTAGACTTGAAATCAATCACAGTAAAGGAAACTGACAAAACCGCTGCTCGTTATGGACAATAGTAAGGGATTGGTTGTTAACGAAATCTTTTATTCCGTTCAGGGAGAGGGCGGAATGGCTGGGGTCCCTTTTGTTTTCATCAGGCTTGCAAAATGTAATTTGGCTTGTTCGTTTTGCGATACAGAATATGAAAAAGGAGTTTATATGACATTTCAGGAAATTGTGCGGGAGATTGAAAAGTACCCTAGCAAAGCAATACTTTGGACGGGAGGGGAGCCTTGTTTACAATTATCTGATGAAATTGTGTACTTGTTTAACAAATTGAATTATCACCAAGCCATTGAAACGAATGGCACATTGCCAATTCCTGCAGGATTAAAATATGTTACAGTAAGCCCAAAAACAGATCATTTAATCCCAGGGATGTTGGAAGAGTTAACACAAGCAAAACCGGGCTATATAAAGGAAATAAGGTTTCCAGTAGGGTTGAATGATGTATTACTGGATATTAGTACTTTACCTTATTTGGATACAGGGCATTATTTTCTCAGTCCCGTGTTTGAAAAGGATGGAACTCTTCATCCTTTGGTATTGGAATATT
>CAZAWD010000252.1:0-1934 GCA_964488725.1 uncultured Methanomicrobiales archaeon
GATGCAATTAAAACGGCCGTCCGCGACCTGCACGTCCCGGTGATTGTAAAAGAAACCGGGTCGGGTATTTCACGTGAAACGGCACGGGCGCTCTATGCGGCCGGCGTCAGTGCGCTTGATGTCGGCGGGTTCGGCGGAACGAACTGGGCGAAAATAGAAGGAGCGCGTGCCGGTGATAAAACAACTCAGGATCTGAGTCAGCTCTTCCTTGACTGGGGGATACCGACTGCAGTGAGTGTTTTTGAGGTAGCGCAGGTTAAACAGGGGCCGGTAATCGCAACCGGAGGATTAACATCCGGTCTGGATATTGCAAAAGCTGTTGCATTGGGTGCAGATATGGGAGGAATGGCGTTAGCACTTCTCTCCCCTGCCATGCAGGGCGAACCACTGCTTCTTGAAAAAATTGACGCGGTGTGTCGTGAACTTCGCACGGCCATGTATTTATCTGGGGCGCAAAATATGGAAGCGCTTGCACATGCCAGGTACTATGTAACCGGCAACGTCAGGGAAATGACGTTAGATAATTCAGAGGTATAAACAAATGGTAGATATTGAAGTAATAGCCGTCGGCGGCTACAACGAGGTCGGAAGGAACATGACCGCGGTGCGCGTCGGCAAAGAGATTGTCATTTTCGATATCGGATTGTATCTTGATCCGATAACCGGAAACAACAACGTTGATATGGAGAATATGCATTCTCTTGACCTGATTCAGATGGGCGCAATCCCGGACGATACGGTAATGAACTCGGTCGAAGGAACGGTTAAAGCGATTATATGCACGCACGGACATCTTGATCATATCGGTGCGGTGCAAAAGCTTGCCCACCGGTATAACTGTCCGATTATTGCAACACCGTATACGACGGAACTTATCAAACAGCAGATCGAAGGTGAACGTAAATTTACCGTGCTGAACAAGACGTTCGCACTGAAAGCCGGTGCGAAATATACCATTTCCCAGAATCTGACACTGGAATTTGTCCGGGTGCAGCACAGTATTATTGATTCTATCATGGCTGTTTTGCACACGCCGGCAGGATGTGTGGTGTATGCAAACGACTTTAAGTTTGATATGACACCGGTTATCGGTGAAGCCCCGGACCTTGCACGTATGCGTGCTATCGGCAAAGAAGGAGTAAAAGTATTAATTGTTGAATCCCTGAACCTCAATGACCGCGGATATGCGCCCAGTGAACAGGTTGCCCGTCTGCGGGTGCGTGATGCGATTATGCGCTGCGAAGACGATAAGAACGCCATTATTGTTTCAACGTTTGCGTCACAGATTGCCCGTATTAAAACGATTACCGAATGCGCCCGTGAAATTGACCGGACGCCGGTTCTGCTGGGACGCAGTATGGAACGCTATAATGGAACGGCTGAGATTATGAAGCAGGTCGCGTTCCCGCAGGGAACCAGTATCTATGGAAATCGTAAGACAACCGATCGCATGCTCCGCCGTGTCGCCAAAGAAGGAAAGGAAAAGTTCCTGCTGGTTGCAACCGGTCATCAGGGCGAGCCGGGATCTATGCTGTCACGCATGGCGCTGGGCGAGACTCCGCTGAAGATTGAAAAGGGCGACCGGGTAATGTTTTCGGCAAATATTATTCCGAATCCGATTAATTACGCTCAGCGTGCCGAGGTTGACCGTCTGCTTATCCGTCAGGGTGCCCGCATTTTTGACGGACTGCATGTGACGGGACATGCGTATTATCAGGAACATTATGATCTTCTTGCAATGCTGAATCCGGAACATATTATTCCGTCGCACGGACCGTTTACGATGAAAGGCGGATATGTGCAGCTGGCATCAGAGTTTGGATATACGCTGAACAAAGATGTCCATATTTTACAAAACGGCGACCGTCTGGTTCTTCCGAAGTGATTGCAATGGAGCTGAACGAGTATCTGAAACAGGTTGCCGCGAAGGTGAA
>CAZAWD010000253.1:0-1905 GCA_964488725.1 uncultured Methanomicrobiales archaeon
TGTTTTTCTTTTATCGACAAGATCTTCGGTCAACGTTCTTACCTATCCTGAGCAGTCGCCCGCCGGTCACTCACCAAATGATATACAGGACAAGGTGCTACCTGAATACGGCATATTGAATTATGAAATAAAAACAAGCTCAATTTTTCAATGATAGTATTCTAACCCCTATACCAGTTTACCATCCGCTGAGTTTTTAGAAACCAACAGATGTACGACTTTCCTATAATTAGTGGTTTTCAAATGATTTAAACATGTCGTAATAATCAGACACACCGTACTTTGTAACTCTTATATTTGCACACCGCCCATATAGTAAATACATATGTCGCTTGAAAAAATGGAGAGGAACTATTTCGGAACCAACGGTGTCCGTGGGGTTACCGGTGTTGACATGACACCTGTTTTTGCGCTTGGTATTGCCGAGGCCTTCGGCACCATGCTCGGCAGCGGTAAAACCGTTGGTCTGGGAAAAGATACCCGTACCTCCGGTCCCGCGCTCGGGTCCGCGGTCCGTGCGGGGCTGACTGCCTGCGGCTGCAATGTTATTGATTTCGGGATTCTGCCAACTCCTGCTCTTCAATATCTTATACTTCATCACCATCTCGACGGCGGGGTTATGATTACTGCTTCTCATAATCCTCCGGAGTATAACGGTATAAAAATTATTGAAAGCGACGGAACGGAAATGGGCGACGAGCGAACCATCCGGCTCGAACAGATTTTCATTCAGAAGAAATCCGTCGTTTGCGCATGGGATAAGGTCGGAACGGCAACGGATGAACCCGAAGCCTTTCGTTTATACATCGATTCCATCGTATCACAGTTCCCGGAAAATATCGGAAAAGGAGTTACTGTTGCCGTTGACCCGGGCAACGGTGCGGCCTGTAAAACAACGCCCGAACTTCTCCGCCGGCTCGGCTGCACGGTTCACACCATCAATGCCGAATTTGACGGCACGTTCCCCGGCCGCCTGCCCGAGCCGTCGGCCGACGGTCTGAAAAATCTCTCGGCCCTCGTTGTCTCGACCGGTTCCGCGTTTGGAATCGCCCATGACGGTGATGCCGACCGCGCGATTTTCGTTGATGAAAACGGAACCTTCATGGACGGCAACATCACCTTTGCCCTGCTTGCCTCCTATTTTGCCGGCCGGAACCCCGGCGGTATAATCGTAACGCCGGTCAGTACATCCGGTATCGTTGAAGCCGTCGGAGAATCATGTTCCTGTTCTACAACGTATACTGTTGTCGGCAGCATTTACGTCGCCCGCACAATGCGCGCAGAACTTGAAGCCGGCCGGCCGGTTATCATCGGCGGAGAAGGAAACGGCGGAGTAATTTATCCGCAGCACCAGTTCTGCCGTGACGGCGGAATGTCGGCTGCCGCCATGCTGGGTCTTGTTGCCGCCCGTAACGAGCCGCTGTCGCAGATGATAGCTGCCCTTCCCAAATTTACCATGTATCAGGAAAAACGCAAAACATCGCGCGCAAAAGAAATTGTTGCACATATGCAGGAGTTCTTCAAAGACTGCCCGGTAGATGCCCGCGACGGCATCCGCATCACCAAAGGCGGTGCATGGGCACTGATCCGGCCGTCCGGAACCGAACCGCTGGTGCGCGTTTACACCGAATCACGGAATGCAGCGGAAGCAAAAGAGATGCTGGATGTTATTCTTTTTGAGATAGCACCCTATCTTGAATAATTTTTTCAACAGACCTCCGGAGTTCGTCCCGGTTATCTCTGGTAACTTCTATAATGCTGACCTTCGGGTGGGTTTTTACCGCAGTTAAAAACGAGGTATCCTTTATTTTTACCACGCCAAAGACCGGCGTATCGCCGTCGAGCGTAGCAAGAACCGCCCGCTGAAACACATCGGCGTTGTTTTCTATAAATCCAAGTTCATCC
>CAZAWD010000254.1:0-1892 GCA_964488725.1 uncultured Methanomicrobiales archaeon
GAACAGGTGTTCTCTGGATGCGGGAGCCGTGTATTGAGCCGCTGATGCTTGGCGGCGGGATGGTTGAGAGTGTGTCGGATACGGGGTATGTGCCGGCGGCCGGATATGCACGTTATGAGGCGGGGACGCCGAATATCTCCGGGGGTATCGGGCTTGGTGCGGCGGTTGATTATCTGAATGCTATCGGTATGTCCGCGGTTGCACAGCGCGAACGCGGTCTTACCGATCTGCTGACAGCAGGCCTTGAAAAGATAGACGGCATTCATCTCTATACCTGCCGCGATGCAGCGGCGCGTATCGGGGCGGTGTCGTTTACGGTTGAGGGGTTCGCACCGCACGAGGTGGCGGCCTGGCTGGATGAGGAGCATGCGATTGCGGTGCGGTCCGGTATGCATTGTGCAGAGCCGCTGATGCGCCGGATGGGGCTGTCGCAGGGGACAGTGCGGGCGTCGCTGGCGTTCTACAATACGGAAAGCGAAGTGAATACGCTGGTGTCGGTGCTGCGTGAACTGCTGGCGGAACGGTAGGATACCAAAATAACTATGCAGGATATTGGAGCATTATCTCAAATGATGTGAAGGATCAGACGGGCGCATAGAAAACGGCAGAGGGGGATGCGTTCATGTGCGATGTATCGTAATTTTACGATGCAGTCTGTAGAAATGGAGGTATTCGGGAGGATTGGGCAGAATATTATGGATTATTTAAGCCCCAATCTTTTTTCAAACCCGCTTTGCGTATACCCCGGCTCGTTTTTAATAGAAGCGTTATCACCAGTTGAAATTCTATCTAAATATGCTTTAATTCGTTTTTCGTCGTGGTTTTCCGTTGTCGATTTGTGATATATCTGCAAGAGCGTGATAATATCATCGTGGACATTATCATAGTAAATCACGCGGATGCCGCTTTTCGATCCCTGACCGCGAAGAGAAGCACAACGAAACGACTTTACTTTAAAAACAGGGTAGGCTTTATAGTTCTCTCCGAGATTTGCTATCCGGACAGTCCCCCTAATCTCATTCTCCCGGACAACACGCAAAACCTTCACGAATAAATCCATATCTTTTTCAAGAGAAGCATATTTTTTCATGAGTTTCTTTAAATCTTTCTCAAACTCATGACTAAATATAACTTTAGTCATCGTTACAATAATCTCTTACCGACATATCTGCCGAACGATAGAAAACAAGTTCATAATCTATAATTCCGTCCTTGTCACTGGCTATCCACGGAATATCTTTATGAGACACTGCTTCAATCTGCGACCCGTTCATAGACGCATACCTGCCTAATGTATCGTCGATGTGTAGTATCTCAGAACCGCTCAGCCGGTCTAAAGACGGTTTCTTTAATGAATAATACCGTGTCTGTTTATGACCGTAATACTCCACCTCCCTTTCCTCAACAAGCCCTTCCTCTATCATTTCACTAATTACCGGAAGAAAATGTTTCGGGGCCGGCCCGTGCTCAAATTTTGCATAGGTTTCCCCAGTCATTTTCAATTCTTTTAACTCATAATAGTTAAAATCATTGAAATAAAGTAATTTGTATATTACTTTTTTACCTACATTGGGGAGTGCTTCAGTCTTTGAAATGATATAGTGTACCACCTCTTTAAATTTCTCCTTCTGGAGATCAGCACTATTCACCTCTGCGTGAGTCATATATTATTAATTGCCTGCCTCTAGTTCATATCTCTTTTGTTGCGGATAACAGCAACCGTCACTCCCGGCAGTAATACCCGTTATACCGCATACGTGCGCAAAAAAAAAGCAACCGTGCAAACAAACAAAAACAAGAAAAAGGGATATTTGGTTTAGGGCTCCATATATCCGGTATGCCTTCAGCCGGAATTGAACCGGCGACAACCAGATCTTCAGTCTGGCGCTCTC
>CAZAWD010000255.1:0-1890 GCA_964488725.1 uncultured Methanomicrobiales archaeon
GTTTGATGAAAAAGTTATCAACCCCCACCAGGACGTTCTCACTCTCTCACAGTTTCGTGAATTGTTCGGAAAAAGTCTTCATCCCTTTACCGGTGTTGACTATATTGATTACTATGCTGACCTTATCCGCAGCTGCGGAGCAGAGGTGGAAGTATTATTCGCCAATGACTGCCGGGCTATTCTTCCGTATGCCAAACGTGTTCTCACCTGTGATATCCATACCCGGGCCCGCACTAAACGGATCCTGAAAGCCGCCGGTGCCGAGCTCGTCTGTGGTCTGGATGATATCCTCACTTCGCCGATAAACGGCAGCGGGTATAATGAATTCTACGGTCTTCTGGGATCCAACAAAGCTACCGAGGATAAACTCAAACTGTTCCCCCGCGATACCCAGGCGTTTGTTGAAAGTCTTCAGCAGCTTCTCCATGATAAAACCGGAAAAATACTTGAGGTCATGGTATACGGCGACGGCGCATTTAAAGACCCTGTTGGAAAAATATGGGAACTTGCCGATCCGGTTGTGTCGCCTGCGTATACTGCGGGACTGTCGGGTAAACCCAATGAAATAAAACTCAAGTATCTTGCGGATAATGATTTTGCCAACCTCAACGGCAATGAACTCAAGAGTGCCATCAAAGAAACCATTCGCGATAAAAATAAAGATTTAACCGGATCAATGATGGCACAGGGTACGACACCGCGCAGATTGACCGATCTTATCGGGTCACTTTGTGACCTGACTTCCGGCAGCGGAGACAAAGGAACGCCGATTGTTCTCATTCAGGGCTACTTCGACAGTTATATCTCAGAATAACCACCCCTCTATTTTTATAGTTATAAAATAACTGATATACCATGAAGATACGGAGTATTCTTATTGTCAGTATTTTTATGCTCGGCCTCCTGAGTGCTGCCGGCTGTGTCTCTTTAACCTCTCCGGGAGAAATTGCAGCCGATATCAGCGGGATGTGGACAAATGTAAATGAAACACGATGGACCGAAGGGATAGGTTTCGTATCAACGGTTATCACGTCTGAATTTAAAACGCTCAATATCAATAAAATAGATGACAGGTTTTTTACCGGGACGTATCCGGGCGGCAATCCAATGTATGCGGCTGTCTATAATAAAGCAGGCGATCTTTATTTCTGTTACTACCCGGAAGACTCATCAACGGCAATGGGGTATGGGAAAATAGTTTCCGATTCACAAATCGATGAGGCGTGGGTTACCCGTCTGAATAATGGCCAGATTTCAGCGGAAACACATGTCAGAACCAAAGATAATGCCGACCCTGTGTATACTGACTATCCGGACCTTACCGGCCGGTGGATGGTGGATACCTATCGTGCAATTGCCCATAAACAGTCGGTTGCCGGCACGGCACTTCCCCGGTGGAAAGAAGATGCGCTGGTACTTACCGGGATGCACAATGGCGTGTTTGCCGGAACGTGGGGGTATACTTCGGCCGGCGGAAAGAATGTAACGGTCCAAATATGCGGGGCGGTATATGATGTTTCAGACGACGGAAGCAGTACTGCAATAGTGATGGCTGATAATGGCGAAAATATGATACTGCGGTATGCCGCAGGTCAGCTGACTCTCTGGCTTGTTACGGGGGATGTGAATAACGGATATAGTTATTATGTGCATATGGTGCGCGAAGACGTGCCGACCCTTTTACAATCGCCTGCTGATGCAACTGAACTGACAGGTTCTGTGTGGACATGGACCGAAACAGTTGTTCCTCCGTGGATTAAAGCGTTGATGAAGACACGTCTGGCGGATGAAACAAACACGTTACTTATTTCATCGACTGACGGCCCGCTATTTTCAGGCAGATATGACAGTGTGACGGCAACCTGTTTTGACGGGCTGACCGGGACAGAC
>CAZAWD010000256.1:0-1878 GCA_964488725.1 uncultured Methanomicrobiales archaeon
AGACACCT
The DNA here is from genome assembly GCA_964488725.1 of uncultured Methanomicrobiales archaeon. Lineage (GTDB taxonomy): Archaea > Halobacteriota > Methanomicrobia > Methanomicrobiales > Methanocorpusculaceae > Methanocorpusculum. Next base: position 9 of record CAZAWD010000256.1, read on the forward strand.
GAGTCCGTACATGCGGCTGAGATCGAAGAAAAAGATGAGCGGAACGTTCGTGTGCGTGAACGTGCGGGCTGGGCCGCGTCCCGCATTATGACTACTGTGTTATGCGTCTGTGCTCTGGTATCAGCATTTGCAAATGCTGAGTTGTATGTAACCCTTGTATTTGCCGGACTGGTTGTTCTTCAGGCTGTCTGTATGGTTGGGTTTCAGATGTATTATGATAAGAGGCTCTGATGGAGAACCGCATCAAAGAACTGCGTTCGGCTGTTGCGATGACCCAGGCGGAACTGGCCGAACGTGTTTCTGTTTCATCGCGGACCATCATCTCTCTGGAGAAAGGCCAGTATAATCCGTCGGTTATTCTTGCACATAAGATAGCGGCTGTGTTCGGCTGCGCCATTGAAGACGTCTTCCTTTTTGAAGACAGCGATTAAAAAATGAAAAATGGTTATGGGCTGACCCGGTGCCGGTCACGCGGGAACAGAACGCCTTCTCTGATGTTCTGTAAATCCAGCATGGTCATGACCAGCCGCTCGGCTCCCAGTCCCCATCCGGCATGCGGCGGCATACCATATCTGAACGGGTTCAGGTAGAATTCAAATGCATCAGGGTTCAGGCCTTTATCTTTAATCTGTTTCACCAGCAGGTCGTGGATATGACAGCGCTGTGCGCCGGAGGAGAGCTCCATGCGCGGGTGCATCATATCGAAGGCACGGCAGACTTCCGGCCGGTCGAGGAACGGCATGGTGTAGAACGGGCGGGTTGAACTCGGCCATTCGGTAATGAAATACATTGTTTTCATTGCATCGCCGATGATTTTTTCGGAGGCGGATGACAGGTCATCGCCAAATGCCAGAGGCTCGCCGCCTTTTGTTGAGATTTCAATTGCTTCTTTGTAGGTAATGCGCGGGAACGGAACAGCCGGCACGGTGAAATTCTCAATTCCCAGTGCGGCAAGAGCGTCAGCGCAATGATCTTTTACGTACTGATAGGCGTAGGCGACGACGTTTTCCAGTACACTCATTGCATTTTCCTGATCGGCAAACGACATCTCGATATCGATTGACGTGGCTTCATTTAAGTGGCGGACGGTGTTGTGTTCTTCGGCTCTGAAGATGGGACCTATCTCAAATACCCGGTCGAACCCTGCACTCATAAGCATCTGTTTGTAGAGCTGGGGCGACTGGTTTAAGAAGGCTTCTTTATCAAAGTAGGCAAGCGGGAACAGTTCTGTTCCGCCTTCTGTTGCGGCGGCAACAATTTTCGGGGTCTGCGTCTGGGTGAATCCATGGTCCCAGAGATATTCGCTGATGGCACGAAGAACGGCGCTGCGGATCTGGAAGATGGCGTTTACCCGGGGTTTTCTCAGATCGAGGTAGCGGTTGTCAAGACGGGTGTCGAGCTCAGCCGGTACTTTCTCGGATACGTCAAGCGGCAGAGGGGTCTCTGCACGGGAAATAACCGTAAGGGTTTCCGGAACAAGTTCGCGTCCGTTTGGTGCTTTTTCGGTTGCTTTTACCACGCCTTCGCATTCAATGACCGATTCACGGCTGACTTCTTTGAGTGCGGCAAGCACGTCGGCACTGACTTTTTTCTTGGGGATAGTTACCTGAAGAATTCCGGTGCGATCGCGGACTAAAAGGAAGGTAAGACCGCCCAGATCACGTTCTTCGTGAACCCAGCCGGCAATACAGGCGCGGCCGGATTCGGGGGTGACATCTTTTATTGGTATGTGCATAAAATTCTCTTATACATTGGCGGTCGCAATAGATTATAGTTACGCGCCAGCCGCCGGACGGCATAATAAAAAAAGGTAGTTTTAGTTAAACGGGTGTACGGCAGAGTCTTTCTTTGCCAGCACTTCGTCAACCGT
>CAZAWD010000257.1:0-1861 GCA_964488725.1 uncultured Methanomicrobiales archaeon
GGCAGCATATGCTTTTTTTATTTCATCGACAGGGTCGGACGGCCGGTAGAATAGATGGCTTTTGCATTCGCAGTCCGAGCAGCCGAAGCCGGCAACCGCGTCTTTGCCGATCGCTGCGGCGAGTATGCATTCAAGTCTTTCTTCTGTTTCTGCGTATATCGCGCCGGTGAGTTCTGCGTGCGGTGATCCGGTGAGGTAATCGATGTGCCATTTAGGCGCACGATACCGGGTTTTTGCGTAGCGGATGTGGCGGGTAACGCGTGACAGGCCGCCGGTTCCAAGGGCTGATCCGGTGTAGATGTACCAGCCTGAATTAAAGCGGCGCGTGCCGAGTGCGCCGATTATGAGGTCACATGGTTCGCTGACACGGATGAGGAGGCAGTATATTCCTTTATGCATAGCGGTGGATATCGGCTTGTGAGATGGCGATGTGGCGTTTTGCATCGGATGTAACGGGTTGTTCATGTCCGCACCACATTGACTGAACCGGAAGGGCTGCAAGGCGGTCGATTGAGGCGGCCAGGTCTGTTTCGCTGCCGGTCGGCAGGTCGGTTCTCCCGTATGATCCGTTCGGAAAGAGTGTGTCTCCGGCAATGAGCACGCCGTCTGTTTCCCGGAACAGGCAGATGCTGCCTTTGGTGTGGCCCGGCGTATGGAAAACTGTCAGGCCGTTGATGACATCTCCGTCTCTGAGGGGGCGGGCCGTAATATTCTGCTGTTTTATGGCGAAACGGGCGGAGAGGGAAGATGCCGGGTCGCGGAGAAGTGCAAGTTCATGTTCGCCGATGTAGATTTCCGCATTGCAGAGTCTGGCGATTTCGGTCGCATGGGCGGTGTGATCGAAGTGGCCGTGGGTGAGGATGATGGTTTGAATTTTGTCCTTAAACGGCGCTATTTTGTCCGGCGTAACGCCGGCATCGATGAGGGTTGTTCCCAGGAGGTAGGAGTTTGCCTGCCATGAATGGCCCGGGATGAAAAGGGGAGCTGTCATACTGATAAAATATTTGGAAGGGTAAGATGATAATACCTGCTCATGATGCCCGGGGAAAAAAAGGGGAGTGTGTCCCGGTTTTATTTTCTTCTGATGATTACTGCTGCTGCAATACAGCCGAGGGCTGCTGCAATTCCCGCAATCGGTGCGGGTGATTTTGCCGGTTTCTGAACCGGGAGCCCGGGCAGTTCGAGGTATACGGTGTGTTCTTCGTCTAAGAAGTCGGCAGCAACCGCAAGCCAGAAGCAGTTATCTTCGGGAAGTTCCCGATAGACGAAGTGGTTTATTCCATCCTGCGTGAATTCAAATGAAGTGTCGGCAGCTGTTTCGTAGATCACATCTTTTTCTTCATCATAGATGGTATACTGCGGGGTGAAGATGTCGCCTGCCAGAACCCGGCTGTCTTCCCAGAAGGAGAACCGTGAGTTGTAGTCGAGGGCGTCGTAGGATTCTACCCGGAGGTTGGTGATGGTTTTTGTTTCCATGTCAACAACTGCATAGATTACCGAGTCGCGGGTAACTTCTGTTCCGTTGAGTGTTCTTGTATAGTTACCGCTGATTGAGTAGACATAGGTTAGGTGGTTTGTTTTACGGTCGGTAAACTCGTAGTTGTAGAGCATGGAGACCGGCAGGCTGACGTTTTCATCACAGCAGTGAAGAATGAACCATGCACCGTCCCAGTCCGGATCTTCGTATTCGCCGGTGGGGACACTGTTCCAGATTCCGCCGGAGGATACGCAGGTTGAGGGTTGCAGCGGGACTTCGCCGATTACGATGTAGTCGCCGTAGGTTTCGTCGAAGTAGAGGTAGTCTCCCAGAACAAGGGAGTAGCCGGAACCGGCGGAGGTTACGTTGATGCTGCGAGTGTTT
>CAZAWD010000258.1:0-1847 GCA_964488725.1 uncultured Methanomicrobiales archaeon
GCGCGCAGATCAATATTGCCGTTAACCGAAGTTACCGTGCTGACCGTCAGATTGCCTTCATTTTTAATATCAATTGCTCCGCTCGTCGCTTGGTTGTCTGCCGTTACAGACAGGCCGGATGTCGCCGCCCCGTAATAAACGATGTCGCCGCTCGTTGAATTTTGCAAATCAACCGAAGGCACAGTACCGATCGCGCCATTAAGATAAATCCCCGTGCCGGCTTTGGCCGTCAGGGACGCGGCATGGATGGCGGCTGAATCGCTTAAAAGGCCGTTTATCGCTCCGCCGGCGGTAAGTTCGATGGCATTGTCGGTAGAGGTCAGCGAATTTATAATGCTTATCGATCCGCCCGACCCTCCGGCCCAGAGTTTCAAGGGGTCTGTAAAGGTGGTTGGACTGCCGGAAGCGCCCACAGTAATCAAGCCGGTCTGGGTAGCGCCACCAATGATGATTTTATTGAAACCGTCGTGCAAATAGCCCAGCTCTGAATTGTCCAGATGAAAAACCCCCGTTCCGCCGCCAAGACCAATGGTGGTGGAAGCGGTCAGCGGCGCAAGAGTAAGATTGCCGGTACTTTGGATATTGATTCCCTTGACACCTGGGGTTGTGTCATAGGTTTGCATGTTTATTGTTTCCGTCGTCCCTCCGGCGAAAACATTCACATCCCCGGCAGCCAGGGCCCCGCCAATCGTTACAATATTTAGTCCCCCATATCCGCCAATAAAAATACCCGGACCGTCAAACGTACCGGAGCCCGTCAATGTAATAGAACCAGCGGTAGAAGTAATGCTGGTTGGAGAGGAGACGGAGTTGATTCTTATTCCTTCGGTATTGAAAGCGCTGTCCGTATTATTCGAAACGCCGGTAATCGCAATGGGCCCGTTGATAGACGATATGGTTGTGCCAGCAGAAGCGCCATCACCCATGCGCACGCCGTAGTTGGCAGAAGATACGGTGTTGGCGCCAGATGTTCCGGATATGGTAATTGCGCCCGCGCCGGTGGTGGTTATGACGGAGTTAACCGAACCGCCGGTCAAGTCAATGCCCATGCCGTTTTGTGCTCCCAAGCCGCCGGTTCCCGTAAGAAGGATGCTTCCACCCGATGTCGTCGCTAAAGTTGAGCCCTCAATATCAATGCCATATTTATCGTAATAGTATTGGCTCTCTCCCGAGCCGCCGGTTCCTGTAAGCTTTATAGTACCGCTTGAGCTTGTCAGGGCGCTGTTCAGAATTGTGATGCCGGAGTCATTGTCTGAAGTTCCATCAACTCCTTTGCCGGTCATGGTAATGGAGCCGACGCCCGAGTTAATAGCGGCGTCCTCAAGATAGATGCCATCTGGATATAATGAATTGCCGACGGCGGGGGTTGTTGACGGATCAGTTCCGCCGCCCAGGATAATGTCTCCCCCATTGCTGTTTATGACAGCGTCTGAACCTTCTCCAGTCTCAATGGCGATCGCGCCTGAACCGCTGCCGTCCCGGTCTGAATTCAGCGTTACATGAATGGGGGCGGAGCTTGCGCTAATTGTGGTTCCGTTGCCGATAACAATGTTTTCATTCGCCCGCAGGATGACATTGCGTGACGAAGCAGAATTGTTGGTAATATTGGAATTTACCGTCAAATCTCCATACGTCTGGAGAGTAACATCGCCTGTGGCGGTCAATCCAGTAGTAGAGCCAATCGTCGCCACGCTAAAGCTGCTAGCGCTATGGAAGTCTAGCGACCCGAAATTGCCAGCCAAGGCATTGATATTATTACCGGAATGGTTCAATGTATAATTTGCGTTGCTGCCTCCCAGAAGCTTAAGGCGGTCAACAGTTATCGGAGCTGCCTGCGTGACCTGGCC
>CAZAWD010000259.1:0-1841 GCA_964488725.1 uncultured Methanomicrobiales archaeon
GGTTGTTGTGGTTGCCCCCGTCCAGCGTACACAGCTCGACGACGCTCCCGTCTTCGCATGAGGTGTATTTTTTACAGTAGCTCGAGCCGTAATATACGGTTTCAGGCGTTCCAGAACATGCGTCGGCATTGGCCCAGCTTAATAGGCTGTTGGGCGCCGAAATATAGGCCTCATCCTCGAAAGCGATGGTCCCGCCCTTATAGGAGATAGTGCTGTCCGCAGATCCATGGAACTGGAGCACCGGAACCGGATAGGAGGGAATCGCGTCGGGCACGAGCACCGGCATCGACTTCGGCGTTATTGCGGCGAATACTTCGGCCGCTTCGCGTCCGCACCTGTGCGCGAGACCCGCGCCGTTCGAGTGCCCGTGGGCGTACACCCTGCGTTCGTCGATAGAGCAGCGGCCCGACAGCTCGGTTACGATGTCGCGGGCAAGGCCCACATCGTCGAGCCCCTTGTTCTCGGCTGCGCCGCAGCATGCTTCACCGGCGTTCCAGCTGTGAAGGCCGGCCGTGCCGTATCCCTCAGGATATGCGGCGATGAAGTTCTCGCGCTCCGCCAGGACGAGAAAACCGTCCGTATCCATCTGGTTAAGCGCGGTATCCATGTAGCCGTGGAACACAAGCAGCAGGGGAACGTCTTCAGCGCCATTGTATGTCGAAGGAACGTATACATATACCGTACGCTTGATTTTATTTTTGGTAAGGTATATTATCCAGCTTCCGGGCTTCAGCGGCCCGTCCGGGGCCTGCGTCCAATCCGATTCGTCGCACCCAAAAATTCCAAGAGAGATGAAAAAAAGAATCGATGACAGCAATAATCTCCCGATTTTCATAATCAACTCCTTAAATATCAGAATGTAAAAAACGACCGTCCGGACGATATTTTTCTATAATTTTAGTCAATGCACCAATCATTAACTGATCGGGTATGGGCGGATTCTGATTAAAGTGGATAAAAGGAGTGCGGTTTGCAATTCATTCGGCGGAGTATAAAATACGCATGCGGTAACCGCGAAGGTCTATTTTTTGCCGATAGTGTGTAAAACGGAGAATCTATCCCATGAGGATTTCATGAATATCGAGTTGCATGGCGCCAGACATACCGTTTCACGCAACAGAAAAACGATGTCACTCTATTTCAGAGTCTCGCACAACGTTATTCGGATACAATAAATATTGCCTTAAAACACCGTTCGACAGGTATTTACATTATATGGCCGGGACTCTCGCCTGTTCTCTTCATCGAAAATTTTAGTGAAATGACGCACCGTTCATTCCCCGAGAGACACCGTTCATTCCGGACCCGTTGACGGAGCGCTGTTAATATCCTATGTTAAGGATTGATTATGGTTTTGCGGGATCCGGCCTTTCGGTTTTCAAGAGGAGATTCCCTGTTTGTCGGCAATCAATCCTGCATACGATATTTAACAATGCAGTTAACAGTGCACATGTAAAACTGGGCCAGTCGGAGATATTACCCGGTTCAGCGAAGACTAAAGCATCAACCTTGTGCCGGGAAAGAGGGCGTGCGTATCAACTTCAGCTTGACAGGGGCATGTCTTTAGCGATTCACTATAGTCGAATAAGCGGCTTGTCATTGATCAACGGGGAGGTGCTTGATGAAGGATGAAAATAACGCCACAGCGTGGATCCGCATATGTTTCGCCGTCGCCATAGTTGCGCTCATGGCGGTATTCGGGTGCGACGATGACAAACGATCACATCCCTCCGGCGACAGCATACAATCGGAGCTCTGCAGCAGCGCCCCTGTCGCCGATACTGGAACCTTCTACACTTACGCGGAAGGCCTGATCAATGCCGCGGGCAAAACCCTTGACA
>CAZAWD010000260.1:0-1839 GCA_964488725.1 uncultured Methanomicrobiales archaeon
GACACTCTTGAAGTAGCAGGACCGCTCACGCGCAGTCTCGTAAATGTATTCCGCGAGGATGAAGTAACCTCATCCATCTCTCAGGAAGATGCACTCAAAAACTCCCACAACCCCGAAGACGGATATATCCGTGCGCCGAAGGTGGTCTGAAATGAATGATGCATACAACGCATTTCTCAACACGACCAGTCTTGCACAGGAAGGTACCGGAATAGTATCCGGTATTCGTGTTGCAATAAAAGATAACATCTCCACCAAAGATATCGAGACCACCTGCGCTTCAAAAATTCTGAAAGGCTATATTCCTCCCTACGATGCCCATGTGGTTTCGTTACTGAAAAAAGCAGGTGCCGTAATTGCCGGCAAAACCAACATGGACGAGTTCGGTATGGGTTCAACCACCGAGAACAGCGCGTTTTGTCCTGCTCTCAACCCGCATGACACCACCCGCGTAACAGGCGGCTCGTCGGGCGGATCAGCCGCAGCGGTTGCCGGCGGCCTCGTTTCCATGGCGCTCGGCTCTGATACCGGCGGCTCGATTCGCTGTCCTGCTGCATGGTGCGGCATCGTCGGCCTGAAACCGTCCTACGGACGTGTCAGCCGGTTCGGGTTAATTGCGTATGCCAACTCGTTTGAACAGATAGGCCCGATGGCGGCCAATGTTACCGACACCGCCAAACTCTTCTCGGTGATTGCCGGCCACGACGCCCGCGACTCCACCTCGGTTTCCAAACCCTACGACTTTTCCGGCCTTCACGCCGACCTCCGGGGTAAAACAATTGGAATACCCAAAGAATATTTCGGCGAAGGTGTCGATGCAGATGTTGCATCAACCGTTCGCTCAGCCATATCCCGCCTTGAAGAACTGGGGGCAAAAACCGTTGAAGTATCGCTGCCTTCCATGAAATATGCGCTTGCCGCCTACTATGTTACCTGCACCTGCGAAGCAAGTTCCAACCTCGACCGCTTCGACGGCGTGCGCTACGGAAACCCGGCACCGGAAATGAACCTTGCCTGGCATGACGCCTACACCAAAGTCCGGGAAGCCGGCTTCGGCCCCGAAGTCAGACGCCGGATTCTGCTGGGAACATTTGCACTGTCCGCCGGCTACTATGGAAAATACTATGTTAAGGCCCAGCACGCCCGCCAGCTGATTGCACAGGATTTTGCAAAAGCGCTTGCCGGCTGCGATCTCCTTGCCGGCCCGACCATGCCGAATGTGGCACCTGTACTCGGCGAACTTACCGCCGACCCGCTCCAGATGTACCAGGCCGATATCCTGACCGTGCCGGCCAACATTGCCGGCATCCCCGCCATCTCCGTTCCCTGCGGCACCGCTCACCATATGCCGGTCGGTTTGCAGCTGATGGGCAGAATGTTCGGCGAAGAGGAACTGCTGAATGCAGCTCTTGCCTTTGAGGAGGTGCAGGCATAATGGCAGACGAAGAGTATACCGTTATTATCGGCCTTGAAGTTCACTGTCAGCTGAACACGAACTCAAAATTATTCTGCGGATGCTCAGCTGATTTCCGTGCGGACGCGCCAAACACCCATGTCTGTCCGGTCTGTCTCGGCCTGCCGGGAGCGCTGCCGGTCTTAAATAAAAAGGCTGTTGAGTATGCCTTAAAGGTCGCCAAGGCTTTGAACTGCACCATCCCCGAAGAAGGAGAATTTTGCAGAAAGAACTACTTCTATCCCGACCTCGTCAAAGCCTACCAGATTACCATGGGCGACAACCCGCTGGCTCTGGGCGGCTACATTGAAATCGAAGACGATGCCGGCAACCCCAAAGTGGTCAACCTTACGCGTATTCATGTGGAAGAAGATCCGGGCAGGCTC
>CAZAWD010000261.1:0-1836 GCA_964488725.1 uncultured Methanomicrobiales archaeon
GCGGATAACACCCGGCGAACAGTATGGCATGATCCTTGAAATGGCAGATATTCGCCGGCCCATCCCAAAATATGTATTAAAAAAAGCATGGATGCGGGTCAGAGAGTTTTTGTATATTGCAATGCCGCTTTTACTGGTGAGCAGTGTAATCCTTGGCGTCTGCGAATATCTCGGATGGGTCGCACTGTTTGAATCGTTCATTAACCCGATATCAATGGCCGTCCTCGGTCTGCCGGGCTTTGCATTTACCGCCCTGATGTTTGGAATCCTGCGAAAAGAAATGGCATTCGAAACACTGGCTGTCATGGGCGGCACCACCGATCTGATTACCATCCTCTCGGCCCCTCAGCTGTATATTTTTGCGCTGGTGTGCGTCTTGTTCGTCCCCTGCATCTCAACCATTGCCGTATTAATGCGTGAACTTGGCGCAAAAACCGCCGGAGCAGTAGCACTGTTTACGGTGGGGCTTGGTATCGGGCTTGGTGCGCTCCTGAATGCTCTATTTTTAATCGTATAAGCAATAAAGCGGCACACTAATTTTTAGAGAGCGCTAACTAATACGTATCTATGCTGACATTTATCGGTCTCGGGCTGTTTGATGAATATGATGTATCGTTACGGGGAGCTGAAGCGATCCGTGCGGCTGACACAGTATTTCTGGAAGTGTATACCTCAGTCCTGATGGGTTCGTCAATTCAGCGGCTGGAAGAGTTTTACGGAAAAAAAATCATCCCGCTGGTGCGTGAAGATGTTGAGATTCATTCGGATAAAATTATTGAAGCGGCTAAAGCGGGCAATGCAGTGTTTCTGACCGCGGGAGATTCAATGGTTGCAACGACACACTCCGATATCAGAATGAGATGTGCAGACGCAGGCGTTGAAACGCAGATAATTCACGGTGCATCGATTACCACTGCCATCTGCGGGCTATCGGGTCTGCAAAACTACCGGTTTGGAAAATCAGTTTCCGTACCGTTTCCCTACGGCAAATGGTTCCCGATGACACCCATAGAAGTCATCTCTGAAAACCGTTCACGCAACCTTCACACCCTGGTGTTTCTTGACATTCAAAAAGATAAAGAACGATACATGAACATATCCGAAGCAGTTGAACTGCTCGAAGAGCAGGCACGCCGGGCGAATACAAAGATTCCGCTCTATATCGGCATTGCCCGTGCCGGATCGCCTGCCCCGGTTGTTTTCGCCGGCACGGCTGAAGCGATGAACGCCTGTGATTTCGGCGGGCCGCTGCATATTCTGATTGTGCCGGCCGCGCTGCATGAGATGGAACAGGCGTATCTGGAACGGTTCGCGGGACTGAAAGCATGAAGATTGAAGAGTTTGTTGATGCATACGCCGGGATTGCGGTTACTGCCCTGCGGATTGCGCCGGAAACATCACTGCTCGGAAAAAATGCAGCAGGAATGCTTGAGATGGCAACCTGTTATGCATCCGATGCCGGTGTGTTTTTAAAATCGGGTGATCCGGTAAATGCATTTGCGGCTGCTGCCTACGGGCTTGGCTGGATTAATGCCGGTGAAGAACTCGGATATCTCGGTGTTGAATCCCGTGCGCTTCCCAAACTCATTGATGAACTGCCCGCGGATCAGATTCCAAAGCTTGAGGAAAAAACCATCCGCTATAAGCGCATGCTCACCGAAGCACTTGACAGCATCGCCGTTGCGCCGGATACAGAAACGGATGCATGGATTTCGGCAGAGGAAATTCTAACCCTCGCGCGTGAACATCTAAACGGCGGAACCGCCCGGATTCCGGCAGACTATATGAACGCCCTCTCGCTTTTTTCATATGGATATGGCTGGCTCGACTGCGGAC
>CAZAWD010000262.1:0-1831 GCA_964488725.1 uncultured Methanomicrobiales archaeon
TTCCTTTAATTTCAAAAATCATGCGTCTCCCCGCCATCCAGCGCCAGAGCACCCTCTCCTTCACCTTCACCATCGCCATCACCCTCCTCGGCTTCCTCTCCACCATGCTCTTCTCCCACCTCCTTGGAAAAGACCTGATGGGCGTCTACTACCTCTTCCTCGCCTACTTCGGCATATTCAACATGATAGGAGACGGCGGATTCGGACAGGCAGCCGTCAAACGAATCTCAGAAGGAAAAGACCAAAACGCCTACCTCACCGCCTACGCCACACTGCGCGCTCTGCTGATCGCACTCTCCACCCTCATCCTCTTAGGGCTCAGCCCGCTCTTTGTCGACCTGCAAAGCTACAACCTCATCCCCTGGATAATCGCCGCACTCGCCGCCGCCTTCTTCGGCCACACCATCACCTACGGCGTCTATGGACTCGGCCACGTCGGCGTCTACAGCGTCGCAAACGGCCTCAGCGACCTCGCGCGCATCATCGTCCAGATCGGGGCAGTCCTGCTGGGATTCTCCCTCTACGGCCTCATCGGCGGATACCTCGTCTTCCTCGTACTCTCCGGCCTCTTCTGCCTCAAATACTTCACCTTCCGCCCCGCACGTTTTGGTTTCCGCCACATAAAAAGCCTCGCCCTCTACGGCTTCTGGATATTCCTCATCAGCACCGGCTCAACCGTCTTCGCCTACTCAGACACCATCTTCATCGGCTACTTCATGGCCAACGGCGACGTCGGCGTCTACCGCACCGCCTTCCAGTTCACCTCCGCTGCAACCTTCATAACCGGTGCAATATACGCAACCCTCACCCCGAAAATCAGCAACTGGAGCGCAACCAATCAGTGGGAAAAAATCGCCCCGCCGGTTTCCCGCGGCATCACCTTCTCACTCATCCTTGCAATACCCGTCTTCATCGGCGGCATCCTCCTCGCCGACAAACTGCTCTACTTCTTCTACGGCTCGGACTTCGCCGCCGGAGCAGTTGCCTGCTGCATCCTCTTTGCCGTCCAGATAATATCCGTCTTCATCAGCCTGCTTGGCGTTGCCCTCACCGCATCTGACCACGCGCGCCAGTCCTTCTACGCCACCGCAATCGCCGCCGGCCTCAACATCATCCTAAACCTCATCCTCATCCCCGCCATCGGCATCAGCGGCGCTGCGATAGCCACCCTCATAAGCTACACCTTAAACGCAATCCTCATCGCGCACTTCCTCAAAAAATACATCACCGTCAAAATAGAAAAACGACCCATCATCAACATTCTACTCGCCGCACTCCTCATGGGCGCGTTTGTTCTCATCTACAAACTGTTCATCCCGCTAGACAACGTCTTCCTCACCCTCATCCCCGTAGCAGTTGGTGCCGTCATCTACTTTGTTGCACTCTTCAAACTTGACCGCGGCATCAGAAACGAACTCGCCGGCATCACAGAAACACTCGGCATACACTGGCCGAAATGGCTCTGAATGACAGCACAATGAGTAAACATGAACATAGCCTGATGAGACACTGTAATAATTTTTGCTGAAACTCTCCAGCTCATGTAAATGGATATATCGTCTTAATCCAAATTAAGGATATTCCACCGCGGCCGACTTTGTACCCGATTTCGGGTGGTATTTTTATCAGGCAGAAGGGGCAATACGGAAGGTAGAGCAAAACCCTCAAACATCTGTACAGAAAAATTGAGGGTTTGTCAATCAAACCGTCGTTTAAAACAATATTTACGACGCAAATGAAGAACAGATGAGAATTATAAAGAAAGAAGTCGCAGGACCCAAACAAAATCAAACCGAAACTCTAACCATTATTTAAAGCAATATTTACGACG
>CAZAWD010000263.1:0-1781 GCA_964488725.1 uncultured Methanomicrobiales archaeon
ACCCCATCTCTTTGGCCGTCATTGCATTATAGAGTTCTTCTTCTCCGTATTTCATCCGATAGAGAAGTGCGTCTCTTGCCGCTGAGGTTACGTTGTATTTTTTCATTATATCAACCGACTCAGTCTCAGATGAAAGCGGCATATAGCTGAGAAGATAGGTTTCACTGTCCAGCATCATTACATAATTGAGAATCGGCAGGCCTTCGAAGACGGCGGTATCCGGTGCCTGTTTCAGATAGGAGAAGGTATACCCGCCCCCCTGCATTGCAAACACCGCATTTAACTTCGAGGCGGGAACCGAGTATGCGTCCTGAATGCTATTGACATTCCAATCATTCATGCCGGGGGTGGATGACGCAATGATTCTGCCGTCTCTTTTAATCATAAATACCGGGTAGGCCGTATCGGCGGCGGTCAGTTTTTCAATATGATCTTTTGTTTCCGTTTCCGTGTGTGATCCGGCATAGGTATATACCGATCTTAGCGCAGCGGTCATGCTTTCTGATGATAACCGGGAACTATTCTCAGATGAGGGTATATAGCGTGCTGTTTCGTTACGGATGTTGAGTGAGGCAATAATCTCTTTTCCATAGATGGTGATTCGTTCATATACTGCCGCGACCGGTCTTCCATTGCTGTCTATATAGGTATATGAGCCGGCCGGGGCCGCGACATCCGCATCGGTATAGCAGACGGGATTTCCCACTGCCACACAGAGCGGATCATAGAGTGTTATTTTTGTATCTGCCGCGTCCAGTGTCAGATAATATCCTTTGGATTCGGGGTGCATGCTTACTGCACGGTTTGGAAGGGATTGCGTTTCAATAGCGCAATACAGACCGCCGCAGAGAGTGCCTGCTTTGTCATAGACCGGAACACCGGCGAGCATTATATTCCCGTGCCACTGGGTGGTGATAATGCCGGTAAGCAGTTTCACATCGCCGCCGGTAACCCGCGGGTAAGAAAAGTGTTCTTCTTCTTCAACCTGCGGGTAGCTCATTGTTCTGCCGGTGGCATAATCCAGGTAGGTTATGCGTATGGCGTCGGGAATTTCTGCGTAGGTCCGGGCGATGATGGTTTCAAATTCGTATCCGAACGGCTCTGATAAGAGAAGAATTTCAGATATTTCATGCATATGTGAGGATACCTGTGCAGACTGGAGTTCAATGTCGGTGGAGATGCTGTTTAATATACTGCTCATTTCCGGTTGAAGGTTGGGATAGATGGTGTCGCCGGGGTCTTCGGTTATGCATCCGGCTGATGCGCTCAGGCAGATACACAGTAGTATTCCTATCAGTACTGCGGTTTTTGTCATGCGCTTACTCCGTATTTTCTACCGAGTTCTTCTGCTTTGCCGGAGCTGATGAGTTCTGCGATTCCTTCGTTCAGCAGCGGGAGGAGATAGACGTCTCCGTTTCGGACTGCTGCTGCACAGACCCCGTTTTTCTGGGTTAAGAGGATGGTGTATGTTCCGTTTAGGAGTTGGTCCGTTATCAGTTCGCGTGAGGTTACCAGTCCGTCGAGTTCTCCGGCATGTATGGCGAAGTAGAGGGCGGTGTAATTGGGATAGTATACTATTTTTCCGTCCCGCAGCATCTGGTAATAGTCGTCAAAGAAGTAGCGGCCGAGCCATTTGGATTCTATTGTTCCGGATGCGGTGCCGATACGCAGTTCTCTATTGTTAAATGCATCTATTGTATGTCCGCTGTCGGTTTTTACGACGGCTACCATTTCGGATGTAATGTATGGGGAGGTGAAGGTTATCTGTTTGCTGCGGGTGT
>CAZAWD010000264.1:0-1771 GCA_964488725.1 uncultured Methanomicrobiales archaeon
ACTGTTTAAATAGAGGAATATAATGAAAAATATTTACGTACTTGGTCATCGTCACCCCGACACAGATTCCATTTGCAGTGTAATCGGGTATGCGGCGTTCTTAAACCGGAACGGAGGCGGCCGTTATATTGCGGCACGCTGCGGCGACATCAACGCCGAATCACGGTATGCATTACAAAAGTTCGGTGTTGACGAGCCGGTTCTGGTTTTAAATGTTGAACCGTCGGTTTCCGATCTGCCGTTTACCCATCCGGAATCTGCTGCCGGGTCGACGCCGACCATTGATGTTATTGAAAAGATGGATGCAAATGATCTGCGTAACCTGCCGATTACGGATGCGGCAGGAAAACTCGTAGGTCTGGTGAGTGAACACGGTCTGGCCCGTGCCTATGTTTCTAATACGAAAATGGAAACGCTATCCGTTTCGCCTATTGCCGTTGATGTTCTTGCCCGTATTCTGCACGGAACCGTGCGGGTAAGAAAGCACGAGGTGCTGGAAGGTGCGGTGTATATTTCAATTGATGCTCTGCATGTTATTCTGGCACGGATTACCGAAAAAGATATTGCTATCGTCGGCGACGACGAACCAACCCAGCTGGCACTGGTATCAGCGGGTATTGCGGCGCTCATTGTAGCCGATTCCGCACCCGTCGGCGAACGGTTACTGGCATCAGCGCACGCACGCGGTGTAACCGTCATTTCAACGGACGTCGATGCATTCGGCGTTGCAAAAATGATTCACTTAACCCTGCCGGCAGAAACAATTATGACAACCGATGTGGCGACCGTGCGTATGCAGGATACGATTGAATACGTTAAGATGGTCGTTTCCAATTCAAAATACCGGGCTGCGTGTGTGGTGGACGAAGAGGGAGTGTTTCTTGGAACGATCTCCCGCAACTCACTCATGGACGATGCAGCGAAATCGGTTATCCTCCTAGACCACAATGAATACAGTCAGGCAGTGCAGGGAATTGAGACCGCAGATATTGTCGAGATAATCGATCATCACCGGCTTGGCGCCATGACGACCCTGAAACCAATACGCTTTGATATGGAACCGGTCGGCTCAACGTCAACGATTGTGACACGCCGGTTTATGGAAGGCGGAGTAACGCCGGAAAAAGGTGAAGCAGGCGTATTACTTTCCGGTATCCTTTCAGATACACTGGGTCTGAAAATGTCAACGACAACAGAGGAGGACCGGGCAGCCGTTAAATATCTGGCCGGACTTGCCGGTGTTACGCCGGAAGTGTATGCATCCGAGCTGATTGCAGAAGGGATGTCATTATCCGGTGTTTCCCAGAGTGAACTAATTGACCGGGATACCAAAGAGTATACGCTGTCATCAAAACGGGTTGTTGTCGCGCAGATTCTGACACCGTCGTATGAATACGTCAAGAGCCGCCGCGATGAAATTTATGCGGCGCTGAACGCAAAACTTGCCGAAACACATGCACCGGAGGTGTATATTGCGCTGTATACGAGTGTTGCGGATATGGGCTCTGATATGTTTGCGGTTTCCCGCGACCGGGCGCTTGTTTCAGCTCTGCACTGGGGAGATCCGCTGCATCTTCCGGGCGTTGTATCGCGAAAAAAGGATTTCGTACCGCAGTTTGGGCGGATACTGGAAAATTTATAAAAAAATTAGTATTCCCGTGCGATAAAGAAGTCAACCATCTCAAAGATAAGTTTCTTCTCATCGCTATCGGGAATGACTGTTAACCCCTCTTTTGCCTCGGCGATCAGTTTCTCTGAAAGCGCTCTGACC
>CAZAWD010000265.1:0-1757 GCA_964488725.1 uncultured Methanomicrobiales archaeon
AAATGATAGGCGGCTGATTCACGGAAGGAACCGCAAATCTGCTGATTGGCCAGCCGGGAACGGGTCGTACAATTTTTAGTTTTCAGTTTCTCCACGCCGGTTCTGAGATGGGGATGAAATGTATGTTCATTACGCTGAACCATACCAAAGAGTATCTTCAGGGCAAATATATTGCCCGTTATCCGGAGGATGCCGATAAAATGGATAAGGAGATTTTCTTTGTGTATCTGATGCCGGAAAATCTGATGGCGATGTCGGATGTGTTCGGGTTTGAGATTAAAGAGGTTATTCGTCAGCTGGGTATTAACCGGCTTGTGGTTGATCCGTTTTCTGTGCTGGAAGATCAGATGGTGACCCGCACGGGTTTTAAATCGTCAGATTTGTTCCGGGTTGTTAACTCGTTCCGGACGCAGGGTGCAACGTCACTTTTGGTTGTGCGAACTGATCCGAATAATCCTATCCGGAGTGCATATGGGTATGCCGAGCTGTTTGCCGATAATGTGTGCTGTCTGTTTCGTCAGTTTCCAAACGATGATTATCTTCAGCCGTATCAGCAGGTGTTTCTGATTTCAAAGCTGCGCGGTAAAATATATAAGACGGCACGGATTGTCAAATATGATACTACGGGGTTGTTTATGCTGGAAGATAAACCGGCTGACCCTGCACCTTCCGGATCCGCACCCGGCGGTAATCATGGATGAGTCCAGTCTGGTCGGGATAGCGGTTGAGCACGATGACGCAGCTTCTTTAAAAGATGAGCTTCGCCGGGCGCGGACGCTTAAGCTGAACCGGGTTCTTATTGTTATTGTGCTGATTCTTGTTTTTGTGGCGCTGGCGTTGTTTGTGGTAAATGTGGTGGTGCCGTATGCGGTGCTGCACGGCGATGAGGATGTTGTCATCCATAAGCCGGATATTGTGCCGGAAGGGATGCTTTCTAATCTGAGTACAAAGTATCCGACTGTTATCAGGACGCCGGCGGTATCTCCAACCGTGGAGAAAGAGCCGGAGTTGGCTCCGCGGGTGTTTGATCCGCTGCAGCCGGAGGTTGTGTTTAAGCAGGAGGTCGTAAAGATGAATGGGAAGTATATGCTTATTCTGTTCCAGAATAATTTGTCGTTTTCAGATACGGTTGCGAATAATACCTATACGCTTAATCTTGAAGGTATTGAGCCGGTGAGTCTGCTGACGCTGACGTATACGGTTGAAAATGTAACGGTGCATAAATCGATTAAGGTTGGGGATGTTATCAAGAACGGGCTGATTGTCGGCGAGGAGTATAATGAGCTTGATGTGACGTATCCTAATCCGGATGCTTCCCTTATTTTGCGGATATATGATGCGGATGATAAGGTGGTTAGTGAGGAGGGGTATGGCGGCAGGTATGATGCACGAATGAAGGATGTGGTAACCTTTTTGACCGGCGGGGATTACCGTGTTGAGATTGAGGGCCGGAATATTATTGTTGATATTATGATTGCCCAGATGCCGTGAGGAATATAGTGTTGCGGGGGAGTTCCGGGATATTTTTTTAATGAACTATTGTCTCAAATTCTGCCCTTCTTCTGTCTCTTTTTGCGGTGCGGAGTGAAACGTACCGGCAACTTAGATATTGCGTTGTTTTGGATTCTGCGCGAAAATTAAAGAGATAAACTGCTGAGTGAAACTTACCGGCAACTTAGATATTGCGTTGTTTTGGATTCTACGCGAAAATTAAAGAGATAAACTGCTGAGTGAAACTTACCGGCAACTTAGATATT
>CAZAWD010000266.1:0-1753 GCA_964488725.1 uncultured Methanomicrobiales archaeon
CTTCTGTATAATCATTTTGGAGCGGCTGCCTGAAGAATATTTCTTTGGCAGCTTCACGTTTTTCAAGTTTGGATGGCTGTCCTGCAAATGGCGGCGATGATTGGACAGGCCCGGGCGGATTTTCAGAAGGGAAACTTCTATATAGATATACGTAAACAATACAACTAATGAAAAGAATAGTTACCCTCGTTGTGCTCATCATCTGTCTCTTCGCTGCAGGCGGGGCAGTTGCAGATGCCCCCGTTTTTCCCGCCCAGTATTTCGGAACAGTCCAGACAAGCGACGGCATTGCAATCCCGGCCGGCACCGTCCTGACCGCGACGCTGAACGCAGAGACATTTTCCTTTACGATAACCGAGACAGGAAAGCTCGGAAACCCCGGAACGTTTGGTGAGAAATTCCTCATATCCCCTACGGACTCAGCCGCTTCGGGTAAGACGATCACCTTTTTTATCGGATCAGAAGCAGCTCCTGAAACAGAAACGTTCACCCCTAACGCCGCGAAAGAACTGGCATTAACCTTCGACATCTCTGTTCCGGTAACATCGGCTGAAAGCGGGAAAAAATTCATGGATACAAATCCTATAGTTATTGCAGAGAACACCATCCCGGCCGGTTTTTCCCTGACGGTCAGTGACGTCAGTGCAGATGAACTGACCGCCCTTCAGCCGTATCCGGACAACACGACGGTTCTGAAACTCATCCGTATGCAGCCGGTAAACCCGCCTGAAGGAAAATATACCATAGTATGCACCTATACGATACCGGCCGCAGAATTATCTGCCGCAAATGTAACCGGCGATTCAGTCTTTATTCTTCACTATGACACGGCCAATAAAGTCTGGGAGAAGGTGACCATGTACATCAAATCCAAAAACCCCGATAACTCCGTAACCTATGAAGTATGGGCAGATAATTTCTCTGTGTTTGCGGTTGCAGCAGCATCGGTGCCGGTCGCGGGAACGTGGAAAGAGGAAACCGCATACGTATGGAACGCAACCACCAAGCCATCAGTGAGCAGAACACCGTCTCCGGCCGGCACTACGGTATCTTCTTCACCAACACAGCCGACGCTTGCACCGGAAGGAACAGTGCCGCTTTCAACCTCAACCTCAACAACTGCATCACCCAAACCAACACAGACGCCGTTGTGCTGTTTGCCTGTTGTTGCAGGCCTGGGAGTCGCAATTCTGTTTGGAATGAGAAAACAAGATTGAACAGTTCCAATAGATAAAGAACAGTACCTGTTCACCCCCTCCCTTTGCTATGAAAATACTATGGGGGTAGTTTCATAGTATGATACCTTTTTTCTAATTAAATAAAATAGTGTAACTGTTCACCTCCCCATTTCATGTAGGTGGTGAGCGTCGTCTGATGCTTTTTATTTTTATTTTTAAATAATTTTTATCTAATTAAATAAAATATTTACTATGCTTTTTTAATAATAATCATACACACCAGACGGTGCCCAGTGGGGTGCCGTCTGGTGTGTGGGATTTATTAAAAAAAACGTAACTGTTCACCCCCTCATTTCGTTCGGGCGGGGTATAGCAGGGATTATTTTTGCGGGCGTAATTTTTCCGAGCATCCCCCTAAAAAATTCCCCGTTACCCTCCTTTAGCTTCCGGCAAATGGCACCAGCCCGCCGGGTTTTTGCGACGATGATTGTGTATCCGACACGTAGGGTTGTTCATACGATACGTGAAATAAAAACGCAAGATACAAAAAGAGACGAGCAACTTAATTTCAGAAT
>CAZAWD010000267.1:0-1748 GCA_964488725.1 uncultured Methanomicrobiales archaeon
GGGGCAGGCTACGGTTCACAAAACACCTATCGCCTGGCCGCGGAAAACGGCATGTTTGTCATGGGGGATTTCGGCTATTATCTGACCGCGGGCCGGACGGAAACGGACGGATTCCGCGACAACGCCTGGCTTCGGCAAAACGATGTGTCTTTAAAGCTGCTGTATGATAAAAGCGATTTGATTCATGTCAGTTTTTATGGCGACTACCTTGACCGGAATTATGGTGTGCCGGGCGTCAAACCACCTGCAGGAACTGCGGATTATTACCTTGGCGGTGAAAAATTCTATAATGCCGAATCCGCTTCTCTGCTCGATTCCAGTTCCGACAAGGACGGACATGCCGTTTTATCTTTTAAAGGCAATCCCCTGAAATGGATGAGCTATGAGCTCAAGGGCCATTACACGAACATGGAAAATTACAATTACGCCCGTTACGACTTTAACGGATCGGGCACAGAAAACTGGATTACCAATAAGGTGCTCGGCACAAACGGGCATGTGGCTCTTTATCCCGTTGAAGGTGCAAAAGTCCTTTTGGGCGCTGAATACAAGGACTTCAACTGGAAAAATTTCGCCTACAATCTGAACACGTCCGGCCTCCGTGACGGTTCCGAGACAACAACCGAAGCACACGTGTTCACGCAGGGCTATTTCACGGAAGCTGAATATCGGCCATTCAAGTACGGGAAGGTTCTCGCAGGCTTCCGTCATGAAAAGCACTCGGCGTTCGGATCAGAAAACCTGCCGCTAATCGGTCTGGTTCTTAATCCCTTGCCGGAAACCGCTTTGAAGATCAGCTGCGGCAAACACTTTCTGGCCCCCAGCCTTAACGATCTGTACTGGCCCGCCGATCCCTACACCAAGGGGAATCCCGATCTGAAGCCGGAAAACGGCTGGCATGCGGACATGACGCTCGAACAGTCTCTGTTGAAAGATAAAGTCTTTGTCACACTTTCTTATTTCCGCTGGAATGTTGACGATAAAATCCAGTGGGAGCCTGATTCCCAGGGTGTCTGGAGTCCGCTGAACCTTTACGGCTTCAAAGCAGACGGAGTTGAGGCGGGCATCAAAATCGGCCCCTTCTATGATTTGATGCTGGCGCTCAATTACACTTACACAAACGCCGAAGAAGAAAACCGCGCCTATTCAAGACAGGATTATGGCTGGCCACCTTTTATTCCAACGGATTTCCGATATAACATCGTCAAACGACGTGCATCCCTGACACCGGAAAACCAGCTTAAGGGAGATCTCATTTACAAAAGCCGGTTCGGACTGACGGCAACGGCAACGGCACGCTATGTCGGAGACCGTGTCATGTACAGGACGGAAACCACCACCTATCCCGATACAACCACTGTGGCTTACAATCTTGGTTGCTACTGGACAGCGGATTTAAAACTGGAGCAGAGGCTCTTCAAACATTTTCTTTTCTCGTTTGCCGTCAGAAATATACTGGACAAGGAGTATGAAACTCATCTGTCATCTTTTAAAGATCAGACAACCTCCAATACGTCCGTTGCCGGTTATCCGGGCGCAGGCCGTTCGCTTTATGCAGGCGTAGCCTATGAATTCTAAATTTTTTTGGCATTGATATCATCATTATTCATGCCAGTTGCGGATCGAAGCCATTTTGACATGCAACCGGGAAACCCTTGACCCATTTTTACCCTCCGCTCATACAAAAGGCGGATTGGCAAAACCATGACGGATAAACACGGTGGAAATATTGTAAGGCTTGCGGGGAG
>CAZAWD010000268.1:0-1747 GCA_964488725.1 uncultured Methanomicrobiales archaeon
AGGGGACGGATACGGGGATGGGGCAGTTGATTGCGTTGACGAAGGGGACGAATGGTATGGAGGTGAAGGGGTCGAAGAAGGTGTCGGATGAGTGGGTGGTAACGTCGAATCCGCAGATTGTGATTAAGCTGGTGAATTCGATGGAGAATAAGGAGGCGGTGATATCCGAGGTGTATACCAGAACAGGTTTTGACCGGATTGCGGCAGTTGAAAATAACCGTGTCTGGCTTATCAGAAATGATCTGACCTATGGCCCGCGGTCGTGTGCGGCCGCGGTTGCGCTGCTGATGATTCAGTATCCGGGGTTGGAGTCGGCGTTGACGCCGGAGGGTGTGTTGAGCGAGTTTAATGAGCGGTTCGGGACAAATTTTTCAACGGAGGATATTACGTATCCCTCACTTTTATAACATAAAAAAAAAGATTTTTTTGGGTTATTCAAAGAGGTTTGCAAAGTATTTTGCTCCCCATACGCTCAGGAACGGAATAAGGAAGAAGAGCAGGATGAATCCTATGAGGATGAGACAGAGCAGTCCGCAGATACATCCGATGACGCCGAAGATGATGGCAAGGAGAATGAGTGATGCGATGTATTTCAGCCAGCCTGCTTTTCCGATCATGGAGAATATTTTCCCGAATGCAAATGCAGCGCCGAATTTCTGTTCCCGTGCATAGTTGATGAGGGCCGGGATGTAGATGAGGGAGAAGATGAGCGCCACAACAAGGGTTATGATTGTCGACACGATACCAAGCCCCGCGGAGATTGATGCGGCGGTTACTGTTCCGCTTACGATGGCCGGAGCTAATGCGGCCCCGCCAAGTATAAAGCAGACGATGATGGGGATTATCATGTAGATGAGGCCGATAAGCCATGCAAGAAATCCCTGTACAAATGAGGTTCCGAGATTTTCGAGGGTGGGGTCTTCACCGCGGAATACTTTCAGGTAGATACCGTTTGCAATCCAGCTTACAATGGGGATGAGGCTGAAGATAGAGAGTATCAGCCATGTTACGAAGCTGCCGAAGAGTTTCTCTTTTGCGAATCCAAATGAGGATCCCAGATTTTCTCCAATTCCAATTGACATATAGTATGATATGAGGTGAAGCTAATTAAAGGTAAGTGTCGGGCCGATCAAACCCCCGCTCAGTTCTGAATCTGCGCAAACAAAACCAAATCTTCATCGCCGTCGTTTATGATAGAATGCGAATGTCCCCGCCCGCAGAAATGACAATTTCCCCGGGCAAGCGCCCACTCTTTTCCATCATAGACAACCCGGCCCCTCCCGCTGATAACATACATCGTTTCCGCATTCGTCTCATGGGTATGCATACCGATAGACGCCCCGGAAGCCAGCTTCAGCGTCAGCACACGGATCTGACCGTTATCAAACACACGCGTCACCGCCTCCTTCTCCCCGCCCTTAAAATGCGGTATCACCGTCTCATACAGTTTATCAAAATCAATAATCATACTACCTCATCAGACCTCAACAAAAATAAACATATCCATACAATACCCGTCCAACATTATAAATAGTCAGCCGGCAATCTGTAATAATGGATGAAATTCAGAAAACTGAAATGAGAAACTATACCATGGCGGCCGGCTTCTTCGTCATCGCCGTGCCGTATCTCTTTCTCATGCTGGCCCATGTCTCGGGAATGACACCGGGCGAGTTTTACCCGCTGGTGAGCGGATTTCCCCTGAAAATTGCGGCCCTGCTTCTGCTCCTGCCGGGCGTCATACTCA
>CAZAWD010000269.1:0-1745 GCA_964488725.1 uncultured Methanomicrobiales archaeon
TGCACCTCCAGTCCACCACCAGAGCTGTCACTGCATCCGTGCCGTCATTCAGGGTATCATCAGAATCGGCGGTACTGCGGACAATGGATATTTTCCCGACTGCATTATTGGAAAGACTCAGCGTCTGCTTCGTTACCGCAGAAGTTACCGGAACAGTAAAACGGTTATCCCCGACAGCAAGAACGATATTCCCTGTTACATCTGATGCGGATACCAGCCATAAATCAATGGAAGATATACCCTCTGCAAAATATCCGGATAAATCCCTCCGATTGTCTGCGTCAAGATAGGCAACAGTTCCGTATGTGTCGTGAGCAAATACCCGGTTTATCAGAAAGCGGTCGGCTTTTTTCCGGTGAATGTACTCTTTTCCGTCCAGCAGCAGTATTTTTGCATCCGTCAGGAAATAGACGGTATCCGCATCAGGAGAAGCCAGTGCTTCATACTGCGCCCTGGATAGACGGCAGAAATTAACTTTGCCCATGGAAATGCTCCTCTATTTGCCGAATCCGGTCAATGACCATTTTCGGGGTGATCGCTTTGGTGCACTCGAATTTGTCTTTGGCTTCTTTTTTTCGCGGACACCAGAGATAATCGAAGTGGTTGAAATCGCACCGCATATCGTTCCAGCAGCCATGACAGACGGAAACGTTCTGCACCCTGTACGGCGTGTGAAACTCATTGATCGGGTCGGTGAATCCGGAGATCAGCACCACCGGGATTTTACAGCACCATGCCAGCCACGAGAGACCGCTGGACAGTCCGATGAACATTTCCGCGTCTTTGATGAGGTTGATGCGCTCCTGTAAGGGCAGATCGCCGGTGAAGTTTTCACAGCCGTACGGGATATGGTTCCATGTGAAGTCCGCGCCGTATTCCGGCTGGCGGTCGATGCAGAGGACACGGTAGCCCTGTTCTTTCAGAAACTGCACGACTTCGCGCCAGCCGGAGGGATTGTTCCAGTATTTGCACTGGCTTGACGCCTGCGCCGCAATGACTGCATATTTTTCCGGTATCTGCCGGGGCGCGGAAAGGTTCACCAGCGGCGGCGCATCGGAAAGGTCATCCACTCCGAGGATATGCCCGACCGTCCGGTGAAGCCCGACCTGCCGGAAGTCAAACGGCTGATGATCGGTATCGCCGCCGAAAAACAGGCCAAGATTGTAGGTGGCATATGGCTTTAATTTTGCCGCGTCCTCTTTCGTGCAAAACTCAATATCGGGATACTGCGCCTTGAAGATTTCCGCAAGACGCGGCTCCATGGAGCAGAACAGTTTGCATCCGTGCTTTTTCTGAAACCGTTCAACGAAAGAAAACCAGGCGATGGTATCGCCGAGTGCGCCAACCGGCAACTGAATCAAAACTTCTTTGCCGGAGAGGTCAAGGTCATGGGTAAAAACAGGTTCTTTGAGAGCGTCCTTTTTGTAGATCTCCAGCCGGAAACGGATGAAAAACTTCTTCACCGATTCGACCGTGCATCCCGGTTTCACGTCCATGGAATACAAGAGACAGTCCGTGTCCAAATCTTTGAAAACACAACGGTATTCGCCCTTGTCCGGGAATTTTATCCGAAGCCCGTTGTTGAAATCGAAGCGGATGCCGTCCACCGCTTCCAATGTCGGCGTTTCCGGCGGCAGAACGAACGTCGACTCTTTCGGCGGCCCGGATTGAACCGGGAGCGGCGTGTCCCCCACCGGTTCGCATTTGATACTGAAATCAGACATATTCGATATATCCTCCTGTTT
>CAZAWD010000270.1:0-1740 GCA_964488725.1 uncultured Methanomicrobiales archaeon
CGCCGGAGATACCCGACGGCCGTCTCGGCGGGAAAAAAATAACCGTCCGGCCGCAGTCCGTTCCCGACGGAACGGTTATTGTCCGCTATAAATCAAAATACGGAACGGGAATTCTGAAAGGCACCGGTCTTAAAATAAAAGAGCTCGGGGCTGTTGAGCCGGCAGGTTCGGTGCCGAATCCGGCGTGGGAGGATGCGGTTGCGAAAAACGCGTTCCATCTGAAAAATATGGAACGTCTTGCGGTCCGTGAAATCCGGCAGAATCTTTCACTGAAACCGACGATTAACTGTTCGTTTTCCGGCGGCAAGGACAGTACGGCCGTCTGGCACATTGCGCAGAAAGCAGGCGTTGCAAACGCGTTCTTTATTGATACGGGCCTTGAGTTTCCGGAAACGATTGCGTTTGTGAAGATGCAGAATGTTGAGTTTATCGATAAGGCCGGCAACTTCTGGCAGGCGGTGGAGAAGGCCGGGCCGCCGGCGAAGGATCACCGCTGGTGCTGTAAGCTTTTGAAGCTGAATCCGCTTAAGGTTCATCTGAACGAGACCGGCGAATGCCTGACGGTTCAGGGGAACCGCTGGTATGAGTCATGGAACCGGGCGGAGCTGGAAGCGGTTAGTCAGAATCCGAATAATCCGTTGCAGCTGAACCTTTCGCCGATACGGTCATGGCGTGCGCTGGATGTGTTTATGTATCTCTGGCGGAATGAGATTCCGTATAATCCGCTGTATGAACGCGGGTATGAGCGTATCGGCTGTTATCTGTGTCCGGCGATGCTGGAGTCGGAGCTTGAGACGATGCATCAGACGCATCCTGATATGGCGGGACGCTGGGATGAGTTTCTGGCGAAATGGGCGGCTGAACGCGGTCTGCCGCCGGAGTTTATCAGCTGGGGTCTGTGGCGCTGGAAGGAGCTGCCGCCGAAGATGCGGGAGCTGGTAAAAGAGACCGGCCTTGATCTTACTGAAAAGCCGGTGAAGCGCTGTACGCCGGCGTCGGTTGCCGCACTTATGCCGAAGCGGCAGGCGGGAGATGTGGTGGATGATACGGTGCCCGAACCCGCACCGGCGGTGGAGGAACCGGCTGTGCAGGCACCGGTTGTTCCGGCGCTTGACGTGGAGAAATACCGGGCTGATTTTCCGATGATTGCCGATATCCTGTACTTTGATAACGGGGCAACAACGTTTTCGCCGGCGCCGGTTATTGCGGCCGGGGTTGAGTTCGAAGAGAATTTCCGGGCGAATACCGGCCGCGGTGTGCACCGGCTGACGCGTATTGCAACGCAGAAATACTGGCATGCTCATGAGAAGGCCGCGGCGTTTATTAACGGTACGGCCGGGACGACGGTGTTTACGAAGAACTCTACGGAGTCTTTGAATATGGTGGCCCGGGGTTTTGCGTTTAAGCCGGGCGATACGGTGGTGACGACTATGCTGGAGCATCATTCGAATCTGCTGCCGTGGCGGGCTCTTGAAAAACAGGGAGTGCGTCTGCGGGTGGTCGGTATTACGGATGATCTGATGCTGGATATGGATGAGTTCCGGCAGGTTATGGAAGAGGAGGCGGGAGCGGTGCGGATGGTGACGGTGACGCATGCGTCTAATGTGACGGGGACGGTTACGCCGGTTGCGGAGATTGCAAAGATATGTAAGCAGTATGGGGCGAAGCTCTGCGTTGATGCGGCACAGTCGGCACCGCGGATGCCGATTGATGTTGAGGCGCTGGGGGTGGATTTCCTGG
>CAZAWD010000271.1:0-1736 GCA_964488725.1 uncultured Methanomicrobiales archaeon
TAGAAAAAAGGCACCAGACTATGCAAATATCCCCATAGTATTTTCATCGCAAAGGAGAGGTGACCAGTTACAAACATACTATTCGATCTAATTCACGTAAAAAGAGGGAACCTAACCAGACACCCTATTTCCTCACCCACGTAATAAGAATCCCATCATCAATCCGCTCTGCCTTTTTCAGAACAAGCCGGGTAAACTCATCTTCAGAAATAAACCCCTCCCCATCAGCAAACTTCGGCGCATCACAACCTCCGATAACCATCGCCCCAATATACCCCCTTCCTTCATCAAACAGCCGACTGCTTAAAAACGACCAGATAATCGTCGACCCCCCCTCCACCATCAACTGTTTCACCCCGAGAGCCCCCAGCTCATCCAGCATCATCCCCAGATCCACCGACTCCTCCCCGGCACAAATAACCCTCACCCTCTTCCTCAGCTCAGCGACCCGCATCTCCGGTGCCGCCCGCGCCACCACCACCACCACCTCCCCGCATCCTTTCACAAACATATCCGAATCCATCGGCATCTGCGCCCGTGAATCAACCACAACGCGCATCGGATGTGCCGGCTTCCCCGCTGCAACCCGCAGCGCCGCCAGCCCCTCATCCTTCAGACGAAGCGACGGATCATCAGCAAGAACCGTCCCGATACCCACCAGCACCGCATCCGACTCCGCACGGAGCGCATCAACCCGTGCAAAATCATTCGTGCCTGAAATCTTAGTCTGACGCCTCAGCCGCGTTGATATCTTGCCATCGGCACTCATTGCCGCATTTATAATTACGTATGGCCGCATTTGGAAATACGTTTTATCTTGAAACTATAAAAAGAGTTAGTTCTTCTCAGACTCTGAACCTTCAGCTTTACGATACACATTCACACCCACTCGGACCTCCGGATGCTTGCGCGACACCTGCTTATTTCCAAGCGTCGACCCGATCATAATCGTCTTACCGGAAGCCGACGGCCCGAACTCCTGTGAGAGATCAACCGTTATCGTCAGGATATCGCCATCCACTGACATCTTTACATTCTTCATAGCAGATTATGGGCGGGGATACAAAATAAATCTTTGCGGCCTCCGCCGCCTCCCAAACACCAAGTATAATTTCATCCCGCAACAAATGAATACAGCTATGCCAAACTTAACCGTTGCCGTACTTGCTCCTAACGGATACGCCCGCGATATCGGGAAAAAAGGAACCAGTACCGACATAACCTTCTACAATCTTAAAAAAGGTCATGACACCGTCACCCTCCTTGAACCCACCCGCTATCCCGACCGGCTCGCCCCGCTCTTCTACGTCGTCTCAATGGCGCATGAAGCACTCGTCGTCATATCCGAAATAACCCCCGCACTCGCGGAATGGATACTCATGCTCGACTGCGCCGGCGTCAAACAAGGCACCATCATCCTCAAAAACTACATCCAGCCGGACCAGATTGCCCCGTTCATCAAAGGCACCGTCCTTCAGAACTACACCATAACAGAAGAAGATTTCATCAGCCTGTCCGCCGCCCTCCTCGACCGCGCATCCAAACAGCCCGACCCCGAACCCAAAGACGGCGCCACCGGCTCGGTCCCCATCGACCACCACTTCAACGTCCGCGGCATCGGCACCGTCATCCTCGGCTGTGTTGCCGAAGGCTGGATTAAAAAACACGACAAAATGCGGGTTGAACCAACCGGCAAAATCTGTCAGATCCGCTCGGTTCAGAAACACGACGACGAT
>CAZAWD010000272.1:0-1735 GCA_964488725.1 uncultured Methanomicrobiales archaeon
TGACCACCCTCCCCTACGAAGGGACCCGGACATATGAATTTGATGAAATTGATACCTCCACCTGGTTTGCCGGAACCTATCAGGCAAAAGTAACCAACGTTGAGACCGGAGCGAGTACCGCCATGACCTTTACCCTGAGCGGCTCAGGCACCGCGACCGACTCGGCATCAGGCGGAGAAAAGACAAACAAGGACCTCACCACCCCCCCCCCAGCACGCACAGACACCCTCCCCCTGAGTGCAGACACAACAACCCCAACCCCGAAGCCTACTGCTTCCCCGGGTTTTCTGCTGATTTCCGCAGCAGCCGCAGCCGGCACAGCTGCAATTCTGCGGAGGAGATAACATGGCAGCGGCAAAACTCAACCGGAAAACGTTTCAGACACTCATAATTGTCTTTGGCGTCCTCATCTGCATTCTCATTGCCGGACTGATTTTTATCAGCGCAGGTCCGGGCCTCTCTCTGCTTCATCCGGAAAACACCTCCGGCACAACAGAACCCGGCACGGAAACCGGCCCGTGGGGAACAAAAACTTACACATGGGACTGGAAAAATACCACCCATTCAGCCGGCATTACCGTCAGCAAAGAACAATATCAGCAGTTTAACACCGGACAGCCCGGCGCAAATCTTACCGGCTATGTAATCAGTTCCGGAGACGGGAACATTCTTGCATCTCTTTCCTCACAGATATCAGGAATTGCAGCACGGAATAATTACGACGAAAAAGAAACTGTCGATCTGGTCATAGCATTTGCCCGCTCTCTGCCGTATGCGATTGACACAGAAACCGGCCACTCTGCGGAGTATCCACGGACACCCATAGTAACGCTTGCAGACCAGACGGGCGATTCACAGGATCTTACGATTCTTACCGCCGCCCTACTAAAATCCATGGGATATGCATCTGCGCTTCTCTCCTATCCCGCAATCTGCGAAAACGGCATTCTCGTCCCGCAGGCTGCGGCCCTTGGCATTCCCGGGACATCGGACGCAGACGGACCGGTCTATAGTTGTGACAATCAGACATTTGAAACCGTATGGATAGCAGATACCAGTGCAAAAGGATATCCCGCCATTGCCTACTACATTGAACAACCGGAAATCTCAGTCATCCCCGGCCGTACGGCTGCTTCCTCCGCCAAAGACACCCTGCCGACCGCTGAAACATTCTCCATTCCCAAAACGGTTATTGACCCCGGCACCAGCTGGAACACATGGCGGGGAAAATCAGCAGCCTTCTATGAAAGCGGCTGGAGTTCTTCCGGGATTATCTGGACAGCAAATGATCCCTGGAAACTGTATGAACACTATCTGAGTATTGCTGATGTTCCCTCAATGGTTTCCACCCCGTGGGGAACAACCGAATACACAACCAATACCCCGTGGCGGCTGACCTATACGGTCAACGTTCTGCCAAAAGACACCATCAATGGAATGACCCCTTACAGCAATGCCGACATTGCTGTCTACTCTCTTGAAACCAACAGCCCGCGCCTTCTCGACACCTTCGGATGGCAGGGCACAAGCGACGCATCAACCAGAGGTAAAAGTCCGATGTATCCTCCGGGCGAATACGCCATCGGCGTCTTTGTCAGAAACGTCGATATCAGCATCGCCGTTGAATACGGACAACAGCAGCAGACCGCATACACTGGAGGCATCTAAAATGAAACTGAAACTGCCGCGCCGGCCAAAACAGGCGGTTCCTTGGCGATGAAAATGGCGTTCACGT
>CAZAWD010000273.1:0-1702 GCA_964488725.1 uncultured Methanomicrobiales archaeon
GGGGCGATGTCAGAATCGTTCAGGGTATTACCAAAGCCGTTGAAATTGCCCGCGAAAACCCTGACAAAGAAGTAGTGTTCATCTCGGTCGGCTTTGAAACAACCGTGCCGACGGTCGCCGCCACCCTCATGACCGCCCCGCCTGAAAATTTCAGTATCCTTGTATCCCACCGTCTGGTCCCGCCGGCAATGAAATGGCTCATGGCGCAGGGCGAAGCAAGCCTTGACGGATTTATTCTGCCGGGCCATGTCTGTGCGGTCATGGGATACCATGAATACGAAGCCTTCAAAATTCCGCAGGTAGTCGCCGGATTTGAACCCGAAGATATCCTTCTTGGTCTGGTCATGCTCGCCGAACAGATAGAAAACGGTGAAGCCAACGTGGAAAACGCCTATCCCCGGGTGGTCACCCGCGAAGGAAACATCAAAGCCCAGCGGCTGATGGGTGAAGTATTTGTGCCTTCGGATGTGGAATGGCGCGGATTTCCGGTCATCCCCGACTCCGGTCTCCGGCTGAAACCCGAGTTTGAAGCATACGACGCCCAGAAGAAATTTGACCTTGTCTATGAAAAGGTCACCAAGAAAGCCGGCTGTATCTGTGATAAAGTTCTCCGCGGTATTGCCGAGCCGACCGACTGCAAACTCTTCGGCAAAGCCTGCACGCCGCGGGTGCCGGTCGGGCCGTGTATGGTATCCCATGAAGGTGCATGCAGAATATGGTATCAGTATAACCAGCGGCGCTGATACAAATGACCTATCATCCCACCACCAGTCCACTATTCTGGCAGGAAACCGCCGATGCATGTTTTGCATCCGGCAGATTTGAAAAAGCAGCAGAAGCATACCTTCGCCTCACAGAACTGATACCCGGCGATGCCGGGGCATGGGAAATGCGGGGACGCTGCCTTGCGGCCCTCGGGCGGAATGCAGACGCCGCTGACTGTCTGGAACGTTCTCTGGTTCTCAGACCCGACGACGTTGAAACCTTACAGGCACTGGAACCGGTTCTCGCGGCACTCGGCGAGACCGACCGGAAAGCCGCCTGTCTGATTCGCCGTACCGAACTGGACTAGAACTCATCTATTCTCATTATTTTTCGCCTCTTCGACACATATTTATTCAAACGCGTATAAATATACACATATGCCAGAATTTACATGCCCGAAATGCGGGGCGCAGCTGCCGGTCAAACCCGGAACACAAATGACAACGTGTTCCTTTTGCGGCACTGTCACCTACATTGACCGCAGTTCTGCCTTATTCTTCTATCTTCTTCCCTTCAGCATCGAAGAGACAGCAGCAAAAGGTATATTCAAACGCTGGACCGCCGGCCCGGCACTTGCCAAAGATTTGGAAGCATCCGCCCGGATAACAAAAATAACCAAAGAATACTTCCCGGTCTTCCGGTTCCGCCGCACGGTACATGGAAAAGAGCAGGTATATGTAAAACCGGCACGCGGCACACTGCTTCCCGGTATGCAGAATCTGGTGGTTCCCCCGGGTGCCATGGTAATCTACGATGCCAACGCATCAACGGCCGGTGCCGTGGTCATGGCACCTGATATCTCAATAGACTCCTACATCCCCGAACTGGAAGGAACGGCAATTGATCAGTCGCTGGTCTACTTCCCGATCTACGAGATATCCTACCATTACAAAGACGCCGTATATTCAGTCGTCATCGATGGTTCGTCCGGCAATGT
>CAZAWD010000274.1:0-1673 GCA_964488725.1 uncultured Methanomicrobiales archaeon
GACCGCACGCAAGATGATTAAGGAAAAATACGGTATCGACCCCAATGATGTCGTAAAGGAAGAAATCGACAAGGGACAGTTTATTGTCATGCTTGCCGACGGAACCCACAAGGGCATTAAAATCGATGAGCTTGAGGAAGAAGGTCTCGGCCGCCGTACAAACTGCCAGCGCTGTGAAACCAAGATTCCGCGTCAGTGCGATATTGTCTGCGGAAACTGGGGAGTTATCGGCCCGAAGGCAGGGAAAGCAACATTCGTTGAAGTGTGCTCTGAGAAGGGTGCCGCTGTCTTTGACGGTGCGGTAGCAGCAGGTGTCCTTGAGACCTGTGCACCGGAAGCCAAAGGTCTTGAGATCCGCGGTAAAATCGAGAACGTCATGATCAAGATGGGCAAAAAAGGTCAGGAAGCCCAGTTCGCCACCCTTGGCGAAGGTTCCGACCGCCTGAAACTTATCATGGCAGAGTCCAGCCGCTGTATTAAATGCTACGGCTGTATCGAGAACTGTCCGATCTGCTACTGCGTTGAGTGTTCAACGAAGAAACCCCATCTGGTAAAGCCGGGAGTTATTCCGCCGGACTTTATGTTCCAGATGATCAGATTCGCCCACATTGCGGATTCCTGTGTGAACTGCGGACAGTGCAGTGATGTATGTCCGATGAACATCCCGAACTCACTGTTCATGCACGCCCAGCAGGTGGAGCTTGAAAAGATGTTCGGCCACAAACCGGGTTACGACATGACGCTGCCGGTCCTTGCCTTCGCTGAAGAAGCTGATGAGCGTGCACGTCTGAACGCAACCGGGTCGGACATGATTTACGAGAACGTTTTCAGCGAAGAAGAGTAATCGTAACCGTAATGTAAAACTCCAATTATCCAAATAAACCTCACGAGGAGGAAAAGAAAAATACACCATTTCTTTTTCCCTCTCCGATTTTAAACCGAGACTCTTTTTCCCGTATACATCTGTTACCATACTCAAAATTATGCGCGTAAACGAAAATAAGCTCTAAAAGGTTAGTTTTAGCATTTTTAAAATAGTAGGGGCAAGGTAAATTTACCTACGCTACTCCCCCGAATGATGTAAACAATAATTGATTTTTAAATCCAAAAAATAAACAAATAATAATTTACGTGCTCCCGTCCGAAGCTTTATATGCCTGTTTGGGCAACCATAATTATGACTACACGCGTTAAGCGTTAGTTCTGTATCCGAGTGGAGCTTGGAACAGTCATCAACCAACTGATATGTTCAGAATTTGCACCGCAAAATGTCGGTCTCGACCCCGACACTTGCAACAGGGAAGTGCTTAGATTGGATACTTCAGTTTACATGTTGATATGCTGGTCGATTGTGATGTCGGGAAATGGTCAATTGCGAAACAGACAGCCTCGAACGGGAAGTGTAAAGTTTGTCTTTTCTTGTTGAAATAAGTTACGGCAATCATCAGATCAGGAACAGCAATAGGTCACACCGGCGAAAATCCGCCGGTGACACGTATTGCTCCTGTCAGAACCCGCGT
Source organism: uncultured Methanomicrobiales archaeon (assembly GCA_964488725.1). Taxonomy (GTDB): domain Archaea; phylum Halobacteriota; class Methanomicrobia; order Methanomicrobiales; family Methanocorpusculaceae; genus Methanocorpusculum. The sequence goes on from CAZAWD010000274.1 coordinate 1,521, forward strand.
TGATAATCTTTGAGGATGCTAAAAAGGGCCGGTGAATTCGTTTCTATCTCTTCCCGCAGTAACGAGTTTATGCCACATCCGGATTTGGGCGGTCTTTTTTTACGTACTCGATTAGTCCATGGCAGTCACAGTCAGGACAACAAAAGCTCCGAC
>CAZAWD010000275.1:0-1664 GCA_964488725.1 uncultured Methanomicrobiales archaeon
GCGTTGTTGACGAGGATGTCGAGGCGTCCCCATGCTTTATAGACGGCGTCGACCATTTCTTTGATGGCGTCGCTGTTTGCCATGTCAGCTGCTACCGGCATGAGGACGGCGTCGGGGTAGGTGGTTTTCAGTTTTTCAACTGCACGTTGTGCGGATTCCATACGGCTGCCGCATACGGCGACAGCGGCTCCTTCTCTGATGAAGGCTTCTGAGATGGCGAATCCGATTCCGCGTGAACCGCCGGTTACAATTGCATATTTGCCTGCTAATTTCATGGTATATACCTCACGACAGATATCGTGCAGGGGATGGGTCCCGCACCCCTGCCGTTATATATCCAATCCTCTTCGATGTGATATATATCTTCCTGTTTTTTGCGGGGGGCGGGTTTGGATGGGGAGGTGGTGTGCGGGATAATCGTTTGCTGATACGATGCGGCGGGTTGTGCGAGAGCGCGTGAGGGGTTTTTCGCCCGGTAGAGCCGAGGGAGAGGAGTCTTTAACGATACGCTCCCCATACACATGGTACCGCCCGCGTCGGAAGATAAAAATGATGAGAGGGGTTATTTCTCGTTGGTGTAAACTGCTGTGATTTCATCCGCGGTGAGCGGGAAGGGGATTTCGTAGTGAGTGCCGATGGTAAATGTATCGGGATTATTACCCCATTTTAACGAGCCTTTGGTGATTATGGGGCCGGATAATGGAACATCAAATGCACCATATACATGTTTCTTTTGTGTCCCATTAATATACATATTTAATTTTTGATTCTTCTGATCATAGACACCGACAAGATGAACTGTAACATCCTTTTGCGCACTTGTGTTTTTAATGTATTTGGGGTCTGAAGTTGTAACCACCGTAAACTCATAGTACTTATCGCCGGCAACACCCAAACGCCATTCAAAATCCCTATTCCATGCGTTGACTCCATGATAACCGAACTCCTTCAACTCCGTGAATGCAATATTTTTCGGCATCACCCACGTCATCGCCGTCACCCCGGGACTTCTTACTGAAATTGTCTGCGTTGAAGTATTCGACCCGCCCGTCTTCGTATTCGTCACCATCAGCGTCACCGTGTATACTTCGTTGGAAGAAAGATTAAACTTCGGACGCTTCAACCCCACTTCCTCCGCTCCCTCGGCCAGATTTATACACCAGCTCGTCCCGCCATCAACTTTCCACTCATACTTCGCATCAGGAGACGCCTCAGCCGCCGTCAGAGTCACCGTCACATTCTCATTCACCCCGTCCTTTCCGACAAACATATTCGCACCCGCAACCAGCGCCGGCGGCATCGTCGTCGCCTCTTTACCCACATTCACCGCAACAGAAAACGCCCCGTCCATACCTCCGTCTCCGACACCGACGCCCTGCAAATCCGCCTCCGCCAGAAGCGTCGAACTCCCCTCACTCACATACACCAGCGAAACATGCACGATCCCCGCCGCATTCAGCCCGCCCGCATAGCGCAGCAGCATCCCCGGCGAAAAATCAACCGCCGGCGACGCAACCAAACTCGTCACATCAACCCCGTTCACATAAATAACATACGACCCCGCCGGCAAAACCGCCCCCGCCGCATGCTTCACCCCAACAGCATGGCCGGGGCCCGGGGGGGGCGCCGGGGTCAACACCCGGGGCGCGCCGCCTGGGGGCGTG
>CAZAWD010000276.1:0-1656 GCA_964488725.1 uncultured Methanomicrobiales archaeon
CTGGACAAGGCCGGCGTCGTGCCGCTCGCCTGGGGCGAGAACGGCTACCGCGAGCTGACCAACTCCAAGCACGCGGTCAAGAGCCCGGCCGACATGAAGGGGCTGAAGATCCGCATCGTCGGCTCGCCGCTGTTCATCGACACCTTCACCGCCCTGGGCGCCAATCCGACGCAGATGAGCTGGGCCGACGCGCAGCCGGCGTTCGCCAGCGGCGCCGTGGACGGGCAGGAAAACCCGATGAGCATCTTCACCGCCGCCAAGCTGCAGAACGTCGGCCAGAAGTACCTGACGATGTGGGGCTACGTCCTGAAGCTATGCAGGCGTTTGGTTCAACCGCAATGGAAGGCGGTATCTTCCATATCTTCAACCATGCCATGTATAAAGGCCTGCTGTTTCTGGCCGTCGGCTGTGTTATCTACCGGACCGGCGTATGGAGCCTGAACAAATTAGGCGGCCTTGGTCATTCGATGAAATGGACGATGGTCTTTTTCCTTATCGGAGCGCTGGCTATTGCGGGTATTCCGCCGTTCAACGGATTTGCAAGCAAACTTATTATCTATGAATCGGTGTTTGCCTTCAACCCGCTTCTTTCGGTCATTGCTATGGTCGTCAGTGTCTTAACGCTTGCTTCGTTCATGAAAGTGTTTCATGCCATGTTTATGGGACCGAAGCTCCCCGAATACGAAACCGTCCGCGAAGCCCCCAAACCCATGATTGCCGCGATGATAATTCTCACGGTCTTTGTTATCGGGTTTGGTCTGTTCCCGGATCTTGTGCTTGACAATCTCGTAACACCGGCCGTTGACGCGCTTGTTCATCAGTGGTCGTATGTGAGTGCGGTTCTCGGAGGCGGATTATGATAGGAGAAGTTGCAACCGGATTTGGTGTCTGGAACCCGCTGGTCTGGGTTGCGGCAATTGCCGCGGCCGGAATATTCAGCTGGCTTCTCTGGCGCTGCGGTGAAAAAAGCTATGACGCCGGAACGGAACAGACAAAGCCGTATCTTTCCGGCAATAAAGAACCGGAAAAAGGAGCGGTGCATATCCGCGGCGGCAACATGTACTGGGGTTTTGTCAACGCTTTGAAAGGCTACTACCGGTATCTGATTCCGCTTCACTCCGGGATTCTCAACGATTATCTCTCATGGTTCCTGATAGGAATTATTTGTATATTTGCGGTCGTGATGCTCTTATGAAACTGAATACAGCACTGAACCGGTCGCTTTGGGTGTTTCATTTCAACGCGGGGTCCTGCAACGGCTGCGATATTGAAATCGTTGCAACCCTTACGCCGCGCTATGATCCCGAACGCTTCGGCGTAAAACTCGTTGGAAGCCCGCGGCATGCGGATGTGCTGCTGGTCACTGGTCCCGTTACCAATCAGATGGCCGACCGCCTGCGCCGGGTGTATGCCCAGATGCCGGCACCGAAGGTGGTGATGGTTGTCGGGACCTGCGGGCAGTCCGGCGGGGTGTTTTCCACCTCATACAATTTAGCAGGACCCGTCGATCAGATTATTCCGGTCGATGTGTATGTTCCGGGCTGTGCGCCGCGGCCGGAAGCTATTATTAACGGCGTAGCAGTTGCAATAACAAAACTTGAACGACTTGAAGGGGGAACAGATAATGTCAGATGAACTATTTACGCCGGATGAAAT
>CAZAWD010000277.1:0-1656 GCA_964488725.1 uncultured Methanomicrobiales archaeon
CCTTGATGTGACGCCCCAGATGCTCGAGGTCTTTCGCAAGGCGGGCGATGAGGGGTGCCATTTTAAAAAAATTATCGTTTGGATTTAGGACAGGCTCCGCACGCCCGGCATACTTCGGCTGTCGGCGTAAACGCAGCTCCCTTCTCGCAGAACGGCGGGATATCAGCGGCGTCACGTTTGAAATAAATATGCGGGATGAGCGAGATGTGAGTGTAGCGTCCGATGCCCGTCCCGGCCGCGCGGGCAATATACTGTTGCAGCCCGACAAGTGCATACATATTTGCACCCGCGGCCGACAGCATATCATTGCTTCTAAACACCACTTTCATATCCAGCCGGCCGTCGCGCACCGCGCACTGGACCAGCTGAAGGCACGGGCAGTCTGCCAGTGCTTCATCAACCGGCGGGCACCATGTAACCGCGACTGCCCGGCGGGATTCAGGGTTCGCTTTGAGTTTTGCGATGATATAGGCTATCTGGTCCTGATGGATTTCCGTATCCCGGTGCAGCCCGCAGCCCCAGTCAAACAGGCGGCCGTGATAATCATATTCAAAGACAGCATCTGAACCATGGAGCAGGTTATTTTCATACTCCTTGAGAAACGCCTCTTTAAACCGTGAAGCAGGGGATACCTGCGGTTTTTCCAGCGGGGTATCAACGGCAATACACACCTCTTCGGTTTCAACGGTCTCTTCACCGTTTTCTGTTTTCAGCAGATATCCTTTTTCAAGAATGTAGCGGACGACGAGTTCATGCGCTCGTGCAAGTGTCGGTGCACGAATAAGTTTCATTGATAATTATTGGAACCGGAGCGTAATAACTCCTCGGAAAAAAAATTATAAAACAAGTAGCCCGTAGCAGATTCGAACTGCTGTCGGAGGATCCAGAGTCCCCCATGATTGACCACTACACTAACGGGCTAAGAATTACCTAAGTAGATGGGTTATACCAGATAATTAATGTGTCGAAATTAATTCGGACGGAGTAACTAAATATCCGCACGTCCTATTTTTAAAGGTGTCCCGACTTATCTTTAGTCCGGTTTCTATATGGCTGCTGATAGCTTTGGTTCTTTTAGTAATCATAGGGCTTCCTCTGTTGTTTTTCGGACTTATCGGCGCTGCTCTTGCGAATCTTGGATTCGGATTCTGGGCGGTTGCGGGGTTGATAATCGCAATTATTATCGGTAGTTTTGTAAATATTCCGGTATGCACTCTGCACGCGAACGCTGAACGTAAAAAAAGTTCACATGCTCCGAAAAAACCATCCGGACAGTATGCGCCGTCGATGTATGATAAAATGTATCAGACGGACCGCTTTGATGTTGATGCACCGGAGACGGATACCGGTGCCGGAACAAAAATATGCGCAAATATTGGCGGCGCGGTAATTCCGGTGTTTATTTCGGGATATGTGATTGTCATGGCGGCGCTTGGAAACATCAGCGGCGATTCATGGTATCTGATAAAGATGGCCGGCGCGGTTGTTGCGGTATCGCTTGTGTCCTTCCTTGCGGCAAAACCGGTGCGCGGAATTGGTATTGCAGCACCTTTTTTTGCGGCACCACTGACAGCAATTGCCGCCGGACTGATGTTTGGCGGCGGGTTCGGGATTGCGGCGGCCGGTATTGCGTTTGTGTCCGGGACCCTTGGCACG
>CAZAWD010000278.1:0-1652 GCA_964488725.1 uncultured Methanomicrobiales archaeon
TCTTCGGGAACAATTACTGACGTAACGACGACATCGGTCATTTCATTCTCAATTGCCTCACGGATGTTGTCAGCAACAGTCCGCTCATGCTTGGATGTCGTCTTTATAATGTAGTAATGGTTTCCGTATTCTGAAGCTGTTGTCATAATCGAGGTTGTTACGGGAGGAGATATTCAAACAGCAGATAAATGAGGAATCCCAGAACTCCTATCAGACCGATACCGATAGCGGCAACGGCGGATATTTTCCAGAACTCGTCTTTGGTTGGTCTGCGGGCGAGCTTCAGGACCCGGATATATTTTCTGAAGAACTCGGCGATACCTGCTTTTGTAATCTTTGGTTTCTTGATGGAAATGGACGGGAGTTTAGCCGCATCCTTTTTCTTTGTATCATCAGTAGTATTACTTTTTGATTGGACTGCCATATTTTACCTCGGCTTCATTTCAGGAAATCAATCTCAAACTTCGAGCGCTGTACCTGACCTGACTGTGGTGCCGTATATGTTTGTTCTTGTTTACCATAAATCTGTGGTGACTGAACCCCGGTCACGATAATCATAGTGCGCATTCTGCCCTCCATTTCGGGGTCAACCTGAACACCCCAGATAATACGTGCGCCGGGATCAATTCTCTGGTAAACTTCCTGAACAACACCTTCTGCTTCAACCATGGTCATATCCGGACCGCCGATGACGTTGATCAGAGCAGCAGTTGCGCCGGTAATATCCACATCGAGCAGCGGGGAGCGCAGAGCTTTCTTGATTGAATCGGTTGCTTTGTCTTCCGAATCGGATTCGCCGACACCAATCATAGCAATACCGCCCTGTTCCATCACAGTCCTCACATCTGCAAAGTCCAGATTGACCAGACCCGGCAGAGTGATAAGTTCGGTAATTCCTTTGACAGCACGCATGAGAACTTCATCAGATACTTTGAATGCCTGCGCAAGAGGCAGACGGGGAACAACCTCCAGAATCCGGTCGTTGGGGATGACAATAACCGTGTCTGCGACTTCACGGAGGCGTTCAAGTCCGATTTCGGCGTTTTCCATACGGGTGGCACTTTCACTGGTGAACGGCAGCGTAACAACCGCGATGGTCAGCGCACCAATCTCTTTGGCGACTTTTGCAACAACCGGCGCAGAACCGGTTCCTGTTCCGCCGCCCAGTCCTGCGGTGACAAACACCATATTGCTGCCGGAAAGAGCCTGACGAATCTGATCTTCACTTTCGATTGCGGCCTCCTCACCGCGCTGGGGAATTGCTCCGGCACCCAGACCTTTGGTTGTCTGACGACCGATTAAGATACGTTTGCCGACCCGGCCCCGCAACATGGAAAGATGCTGGGCATCCGTGTTGAGCGCATAAATTTCAGCTCCTTCAACTCCTTCCTGATAGATGCGTGCTACGGTATTTGAACCTCCGCCGCCGCAGCCGATAACAGTGATTTTTGTTTTGAGTGCATTGAGAATTTCATCAAATTCATCATCGTCGTCAGTTGGCGCGGTCTGGGGCGCTGCATATTTATACTGGCTTGACAGATCAACTGCCGGTTTTTCAGCAGGTGCGGGCTGTGGTGCCGCCGCCGGTGCCTGCGCGCTACGCGAAGGTTTTTGTCCCGGCCATGGGCGGGGGTTTGATCGTTCTGTCTCTA
>CAZAWD010000279.1:0-1635 GCA_964488725.1 uncultured Methanomicrobiales archaeon
AAAGAACAATACAGCCGCACCGGAACCTTTGCCGATTCCAAAAATCATATGCATAAATCCATCAGGATTCTGCACCGCCATAAACGGTTCAAATACCTTGTCAATCAAAATTCCGCCGAGAAAGTACCCGACCGGAATCGTGAAAAATTGTAGTGTGTTTCTTGCCGCAAATACTCGTCCCTGCATTTCAATCGGAATATTGCTACGAAACAGCACATCCATATTAGCATTCATAATGGGGATACATATCCAACCGAGAACCGCACCGATACACCATATTGGAACAGACTGCCCAAATGCCAGAAAGAAGTTTTCGGTACTCATTGAAATCAGGAGTGCATTGCAGATTACACGCACACGGCTTTTTGGTGCGGGAGCAGCCGAAGCAATCACACTGCCGATTAGCATTGTCACGCCTGTGACGGTGTTGATGACGCCGAGAGCCGTTTCACTGCCGCCGTTTCGAGAAAGAAGCATTGCCGGCAGAGCGGCGTTATAAATGGACGCGGTCAGATTAACCAGCGAGAAAAGCAAGATAATATGAAGGATTCCGCTGTTATGTTTCAAATATTGCAGCCCCGCTTTTGTTGCCGCCAGAACCGACTCCTCTTTTTCTTTTGCTGTCTGTATCTGCGGAATTTTGATAAAGCACAACAAACTGACAAATGCAAAACAGAAAGTAAACAAGTCAAAAAAGATAACTGCTTTTATTCCCAATAACGCGAGAACAGGGGTTGCTATCATCGGTGTCAGAATGGTAATGAGAGAGTTTGAAAACGACTGTAAACCGCTGACCTTCTGATAATGCTTCTGCGGTGTCAGTAAACTGATTGTGACATCCGCCGCAGGCTTCTGAACTGTATTCATAAACCCATTCACTGCGTTGATGCAATACAGATGCCAAATTTGCAATGTGTTCGTTAGCAAAAGAATCAATACCGCAACAGTGGTAAGTGCGGCAATTGTGTCACAAATCAACATTGTGACTCTTTTGTTCCATTTATCGCTCAATGCCCCTGCGAATATACTCATAAGAACATAGGGCGCATAGGTACAAACGGATAACAGCGCCGTTGTAAGGGCAGAGCCCTCTTGCTGATACGACCAAATAATTAGCGCAAATCCCGTCATGGCACTGCCGAGTGCGGAAAAGGATTGCGTAGACCATAAAATCAAAAAGCTGCGAAGCTCTTTGACCATAGATACTAATTTTTTCATTGACTTTGCTCCTTGTAATATTTTTGATTATTTCAAAAGTGCAAAGTCTTTAAGGCGAAAGGTTTCTTTATCACTCCATGCCGTTTTCGCCTATATCAGACTTTGCATGGAGCAGCATCAATGCAGAGTTGCATCGTATTTTCCTCCCTAAATCTCGATTTATTGTTCTGTTAGATTATATAAATAACCCGCCCGGTAACCTCCGATTGATCGGGTCGATTATACCACACCCACCATTCGTCCCGCAACCATTTTACGCCTCCATCAGCTTAAAGTTTATGTTTTGTTCATCCGGCACGAAGGCAAAGGGACCGATACGCAGGGAGGTCAGGATCTGCACGTCGTTGACATAGAGCATGACGACGTTCAGCGCCTTGGGCAGCACTTCGCCTACCACATCCGCCATCTTACCGATGT
>CAZAWD010000280.1:0-1631 GCA_964488725.1 uncultured Methanomicrobiales archaeon
GCGCCCGCCGTTGCTGATACGCCGGAGCTCAAGGAGACGGTCACACCGTTCCCGCCGCCCATAGACGGTTGGACGTCTTACGCGGCATCGATCAAATTAAGCAATGACTTTAAACATATGGCCTATGTCGCCAGCCGCGACAAGAAATTCGCCGTCGTTTATGACGGCAAGGTTGGACCTCTTTTCGACTCTATCGGACAGGACACGCCTGTTTTCAGCCCGGACAGCAAACGCATGGCCTATAAGGCAAAAAAGGGCGATACGTGGCGCCTGATCCTGGACAACAAGGAACTGCCGCCCTATGAGGCCGTCTCTGCTCCCGGATTCAGCCCGGATTCAGCCCGCATGCTTTATGTCGGCAAGAAGGGTGAAAATCAATGCCTCGTCGTGGACGGCAACACATTCGGGTGCTTCGACGCCGTGATGAAGGATTACCATGGCTTCAGCAAGGATTCCACGCGTTGGGCTGCCGTGGTCATAAAAAAGAAACAGCAGGTTGTGGTTGTGGACGGCAAGGAAGGCGCAGCCTATGATAAAGTGACCCCACCCCTCTTCAGCCCCGATACCCGCCGGTTTGCCTATACGGCAAACCGCGCCGGAAAATGGATGATGGTTGCAGATGGCAGGGAGGGCGTCGCCTATGACGCCACCGGCGTGTTTATGTTCAGTCCCGACTCCCAGCACCTTTATTATGCAGTTCAAAAAGGCGGCAAGTGGCGGATCGTCATGGACGGCAAAGAAGGAACGGCGGCCTACGACGGTGTGGGTATTCCCGTTTTCAGCCCGGACGGGAAGCACCTGAGCCAGGTTGTGGTCCGGGGTGAGAAATGGTTCATGATAACAGATGGCCGGGAAGGGGCGGCGTGGGATGAGATTTTTGTTTTGAGCTACAGCGCGGATTCAAATCGTGTCGCTTACAATGTCCGCAAGGGGAAGCAGCATTTCATGGTGGTGGACGGCCAGGTGAAGGGGCCCTACGATGTCGCATCGATGGCTGTTTTCAGTCCCGATTCCCGTCACATCGCTTTCGCGGCGCAAAGGGGCGACAAGTGGTTTGTCGTCATGGACGGACGGGAAGAGAAGGCCTACAACGCCGTCTCCACGCCGCTGTTCAGTCCGGACGGCAGGCATATCTCTTATCTGGCCCAGAAAGAGAATATCTGGCTGGTTGTGACGGACGGCAAGGAAGGGCCGGCCTACGCGTCGGTGGCGAACCCTGCCTGGAGCCCGGATTCGCGGCACCTGGTCTATATGGCAGAACGGTCCGGGCAATGGCTTATCTGCGTCGATGGACACGCTGCCCGGAATACTTTCCAGGGATTCCTGAAGGGAACAAGTTTCCAGTTTATCGGCGCGAACCACCTCCGCGCCCTGGCCCTGAGGCAGGTAAAAGCGGGAGCGGAGTTTATGACATACGAGATCGAAATCCAGTAGGAATGCCCTTGCCCCGGCAAGGCATTCCCTGCGCAGGCTTTGCTAAAACGATTCTTGAGACGGACCTGCGCTGCACTGCGTCGAGATTGGCAAATATATCATCCAGGATCTTTTTGGATAGCGATATCCGCGTTTCTGTGTATTCGACGGTGTATCTTCGAATAGATCCCTGTTACGTTATCCGGCTTAGAGACATC
>CAZAWD010000281.1:0-1626 GCA_964488725.1 uncultured Methanomicrobiales archaeon
CTCTGGAACAGCGGAACATGAACATTCGCCAGCTTTCCGAGGAGACGGGTATACTGGCGGTTACGCTGTATAAAATTGCGTCCGGCGAACGGGACCCGCGTTTTTCTACGGTTAAAAAAATTGTTGCGGTGTTCTCACCGAATCATGGGAAGTTTATTGCACTGATTGCAGCGAAGTTTCTTCTCGATGAGGTGGAAGGAACAAAAATTATGATAAATGCGGTTGAGTATCGTATCAGGGGGTATGCCGCAAATTCACTTGAAGATTGTCTGGTTGCCGCGGTGCATGCCCGAAATGACGGTGCGGCAGGAATTATATGTGCGCCGATTCTTGCATCTCTTATTGAGCGGATTGTTGATGTGCCGGTGGCAATTATGAAGCCTGAAATGCAGGCGGTAAGTATTGCAGCAGAATCAATTGCCAAACGGCTTTAACAACTATTATTTCGGTCTGCATTTTTAAAACAGTGTGCCGCCCGCTCTTTTTCACCGAGCATGAGCAGTATTTTTCCTTTCCGTTCCCAGAACTCGGGGTCGTCAGGAATTATTTCGATGCCGCGTTCAAATGCCGAAACGGCTTTTGCATACTCCTCGACAGCAGCATACGCAAGGCCAAGATTCATCCAGTAGTCGGCCGCATCAGGATTTATACGCACGGCGCGTTCAAAGGAAACGAGCGCTCCTTGCGTGTCGCCTACGCGAAAGAGCACGACCCCTTTTCCGCACCATACCGCAGCACATCGCGGGTCAAGTTCACATGCGCGGCGCAGGCAGGAGACGGCTTCATCGTTTTTATTGAGTTCACTTTTTACCAGACCAAGCTCGGCGATATACATTGCATTTTCCGGCGCAAGTTCAACCGCCCGGATAAAACAGAGTTCTGCCTGTCTGAAGTTTTGCGTATCGCGTTCACTTTCGCCTTTTGAAAACCAGTATGTGCTGTCTTCTCTAAATCCTGCCGGATCCATAAAAATAGAAGTTATTCCTTCCGGAGAAGGGCTGCTGCGCCAAGAGCACCAACAAGGCCGACAACAGCAAGGGTCATCGGGGTTTTGGTGGGGGTTGGAACAGCCGTGGTCGGCACCGTCGGAGCGGTGGAAGATGTCAGCGTAACCGCTACGGTTTCGGTCTGGCCGCTTGCAGGAACCGCTACACTCTGGGTTGCGGTGTTCCATCCGTTTGCGGAAACAACAATGTGGGTAATCGGGGTCCCGGTTACGGTGATTGCAAACTCAACTGTTCCCTGTGCGTTGGTGTAATCGGTGTAGTAGAGATTTGAATTTGAGTAGACTTCCACTTTGGCACCGACAACGTTCGAGGTGACCTTCAGGAATCCGACGTTTCCGCCGACCGGTTTTGGCTCAAGGTTAACGGTGTATTCTACTCTCTGTCCGCTTGGCGGGTTGGTGACTGCGGCACCATTTGAATAGTAGCCGTCTGCCGAGACAACAACTCTGTTTGCACTCGCATCAGGACTAATGACTGAGTAAACATAGAACTCGGCCGAACCGCCTGAGATTGTTTTCGTCTCAATCAGGCCGGAGACAGAGTACAGCTCAACTGTTGCTCCATCAACGTTTGAGTATACTTTTATTATTCCTCTGTCGCCGCCGACAGAGTCAGCTGC
>CAZAWD010000282.1:0-1591 GCA_964488725.1 uncultured Methanomicrobiales archaeon
TTTTGCCGTTCAGGTGCAGAGTAATTTTTTCTTCAACCACCACAACATCTTCAATCGTCTCAACCGTGCCGTTGCGGTAGCGTATGCCGCTGCATTTTGTTGTCATTGTTTCTTGCATTTTTTCACCTCGTCAAGGTCTGCATCAGGATGCATTTTCAGATACTTCGCACACGGCGGCTCATGCAGGAGTGTGCAGTTCGTACACGCCCAGATAGGGCGGTCAAGGGAACTGCTCTGCACCCATTCGCCCAGCGTTTCATCATGGCAGGGATAGAACGGGCAGTAACAAAAGTCACAGGACTGCCCCGCAAAGTGACAGGGATAGTAGGGGCAGTTTGCTTTCTGCCACTCAAACCAGCCGGGCGTACCATACCGCGAATAAATAAAATAAGACGGACCGTTGCGCTTAACCGCACCTTCATGGCGGCGGATGGATTCCATAACGCCGTGCAGAACAGCTGCGTAAATGCGTTTACCCGGCTCGGTAAACGTGCCGGCATAGGTGTGAATGAAGCCGTCGCCGCTTTCACAGGCAGCAATGACGGCGTCTGAGGTTGTGCCGGTGAAGTCCCGTCCCAGCAGCCGGAGGGCATGCGCTTTTGCCTCGGTTACCGTGATGATAGTTTCAAGAAGAGCGGCGTCTGATAACGGTTCGCCGGAAACAACAATAATATTAATGGTATGGGGTTTGGTCGGGTCAGGGTTCGGATTGGAAACACCCGCCGTGACAAAGACCGTAATATAATCATATTGTAATACGCACAGATCCTGCATCCATACCGCGGTCAGCAGACCAAACGCGTTAGTATCATACCCGCGTTTAGCAAGCAGTCCGTGAATATATGCCGCGGGGTCGGCATGATCAAAATTACTGGGGACGGTGTGATTGAGGAGGGTGGATACATCACGGAGGCCGCCGTCAACCCCGGTGCTGACCGCATGAAAAGCTCCCCGCACATACAGGGTATTTTTGGTGTAATAATAGCGCATTGGTATCAGTTCTCTTCCGGTAAAAGATGTATGCTGTTTCCGGCAAAAAGTGTATAGTATATAGGCGGGTCAGATTCCGCCCTGCCGCAACCGCTGCACCAGCTCCATGCATCCGTCCAGCACGACCGCCCCGCCCCTGATAAGATTTTCACGGATACGCATGGCGTCTCCGCCGGTGTAATCATCAAACGTTCCCAGCAGATACACCGGCCGTGCGCTCTCTTCGAGAACCGAAATGTTGGACAAATTGCCGCGGGAAACGGGAATAGCCGTTACCACAACCGCGTCGGATGCGGCGACCATTGCTTTCAGTTTTTCAGCCGACGACGGCGTGACCGGTGAAAACGGCGGTTCACGGATGATGTCAATGCCCAGAATATCCGCGGCCTGTGCGTCGGAGTCGTTGGCCGAGAGGACGCCTGCGGTGACCGTGCAGCCGTGCTGTTTCAGCGCGTAAAAAATTTCGACCCCGCTTCCCCCTCCGGAGATAACATGAATGCGGCGCGTTCCCGGCACCGCTGCTGTATCATAACGCGGAACCATGTAGGGTTTGCCGGTGGACGGGTGGGGAGCCACGATCATGCTGACCGAAAAAACAGCA
>CAZAWD010000283.1:0-1589 GCA_964488725.1 uncultured Methanomicrobiales archaeon
GAAATCCATGCATTCATGGAAACCGACCGCGGCGTACATCTGCGCTGCCTCATCGACCGGCTCACCGCCGCATCAGCACACCCGGTTTGCCGCATCGGCCTCTCCGCCACCGTAGGCAACCCCGGCGAACTCCTCGACTGGCTCTCGGCACCAGACCGCAACAAACAGTTGGTCTCTATCCCCGCACCCCCGTCAAAAAAACAATTCTCATTCATCATCGACAATGATTTTTACCAGCAGATAAACGCCATAACAAAAACCATCCGCGGAAAAAAAGTATTACTCTTCGTCGAAAGCAGAAGCTTTGCCGAACGACTCATTGAACCCCTCAAAACCGACCTGCCGGCAGTATACATCCACCACTCCGCCATCAGCCCCGCCGAAAGAAAAGAAGCCGAAGAATCCTTCGAAAAAGACGGCGGAACCTGCGTAATATGCACCAGCACCATGGAACTCGGCATCGACATCGGAGAACTTGACATGGTCCTCCAATACGGCCCGCCCGTATCAGCCGCATCATTTCTCCAGCGACTGGGCCGGACCGGCCGGCGGGGAAATCCCGCACGCATGACCTTCATCTTACAAAATTCATGCGACCTCCTCACAACCGCCGCCGTAATCGAAACAGCAATGCGCCATGAATCCGAACCGCTTATCGCGCCTGCCGTTTCGTATCATGTATTCATCCAGCAGCTCTTCCTCTATCTGCGAAGAACACCCGCCGCGGCCCCGTCCCAGCTGAGATCCGCCCTTCGTGCGCTCACCCCCTTCGAACACATCACCCCTCAGCAGTGCATCTCCATCCTCACCCATCTGGAACAAAACGGATACCTGGCACGTTCAGGCGACCTCTACCTCATCGGCCCCCGGGCCGAAACAGAACTGGGCCGCTCCAACTGGCGCACCCTCCTCTCCGTCATCCCCGACACCGGCGGATATCTGGCAGTTCTGCCCGACGGCACCATCATCGGCACACTCGACCCCCGCTTTATTGCCGGCGACCCCGGAAAAACATTCTCCTTCACCGGCAAAACATGGCGGCTCCTGCACCGCGACGACGCCCATAAACGGGCCTTAATCGAACCCTCATCCGCATCCAAAGGACTGAAACGCCCGTTCTGGAACAGCGGCGGCGGCACAGCAGCATTCACCCCGCTCGTCTGCCAAAGCACCGCCGCCTTACTCGCACGCAAAACAACCCTGCTTCCCCTCCCGCCCGCACAGGAAGAAATGCTCACCTCCCTTCTCTCCTCACTACCCGCCGACATCACCCCCGGCCGGATTCATATCAGATGCGAACCGGAAACCGACGGATGGTCAGTTGTCATCTCAGCGTTTCTTGGAGAACGGTTTAATGCAGTCCTCGTCCGCTTTTTACGCAGCCGCCTGCCGCCCGGCGGCCATGACATCCGCAAAACCCCGTTTGCGGTCCGCATCTTTGGCTGGGACAACCCCGAAGCAGACATATACGTGCGTTCCCTCCTTACTGACATTGCAGCCGCCCCCCTCACCCTTCTTGCAGACGAGCTTCCCCCCCTGGCGGGAACAGCTTGGAATTTCGGCGAACTCGTAACCGGGGAACGCTGAAA
>CAZAWD010000284.1:0-1587 GCA_964488725.1 uncultured Methanomicrobiales archaeon
TTGTTTGGCAGACCGGGCGGTTATGTGACGAAAATGTCAAAAAATACGATTGCATCCGGCTGTCCGGTCTGCGGAGGGAAGATAACAAAGGAAACCTATCTCGGCGGTTCGGTGTATTACTGCCCGCACTGTCAGCCGTTAACGTAACCTCAAACCATTATTATTTTCCCTTACAACCCCCTACAGGTAAACACTATGCGGGTAATGGTTGGCGGGACGTTTGATCCTCTGCACATAGGTCATCAGCTATTACTGGAACGGACGTTTCAGACAGCAGGTAAAGACGGGTTTGTAATTATCGGGTTATCTTCAGATGTATTTGCCAGCCGTAAACAGCATCCGGTTCGCAGTTACGCAGTCCGCGAACGGGAACTGCGTGAATGGATAGCTGCCAAAGGATTTGGTACGCCCTATGATATCGAACCGTTGTTTGATCAGTTCGGCAGTGCGCTGACACAGGATTTTGATGCACTGGTCGTGAGCTATGAGACATTTCCGGTCGGCAACCTCATCAACCAGAAACGAAAAGAAATGGGTATGCGCATGGTTGACCTGTATCAGATTCAGTGCGTGATGGCAAGAGACGGCCGTGCCGTGTCTTCCACGCGGATTTACCGCGGCGAGATTAACCGCTACGGCGAGCCGGAACCCGAACAGGAGTTCCTTCTGAAATAGGCACCATCATTATTCAAACACACCTTCAATTACCCGTCCGCACCGTGCACAGCGGTTTTCCTCCATCCCGGCAATCCGTGTCAGGTATCCGTTCCGTTCAATCAGCAGATTCCCGCACGCGGGGCATATGGTATCCTCTCCTCCTGCGACCGGCAGATTTCCGGCATACGCGTAGTACAGACCCGCGTCCCGTGCCTGTGACAGGACACGGCTCAGATCGGCAGCGGAGGCCGGCCGCACATCCTTCATATGATACATCGGAAAGAAGCCGGTAAAATGATGCGGCACGGCTCTGCCCAGCGCTGCCGTCTCCCAGGCAAGCATCGCACCAATCTCTTCTTTTGAATCATTATACCCGGGAATAATCAGCGTTACCAGTTCCAGATGACGCTTTAGTTCACGCGTCAGGGAAATCGTGTCCAGCACCGGCGTAAGATGTGCGCCGCCGCAGACATCCCGGTAAAACCGGTCTGAAAACGCTTTCAGGTCCACCCTCACCGCATCCATAACCGGTGCAATGTCGCGCAGAGCCTCTTCACTCAGATACCCGTTGGTCACCATCGCGGTGGCAAGGCCCGCATGTTTTGCCGCACAGGCGACATCATACATAAACTCATAAAACACGGTTGGTTCATTGTAGGTAAATGACACGCTCTGCGCTCCGGCAGAGCGGGCTGCCTGTATCACATCGTCCGGCTCTGCCGGTTCACTCTCCGGAGTCCGGCACTGGGATATCTGATAATTCTGACAGTGCCGGCAGGTAAAGTTACATCCGAAACTGCTGATGGAACAGGTCAGACTCCCCGGCATAAAATGAAACAGCGGTTTCTTCTCAATCGGATCAACAGCCGCCGCGGCAACACGCCCGTAGGTCAGCGAAACCAGCGAACCGTTACGGTTTTCCCGCACTCC
>CAZAWD010000285.1:0-1574 GCA_964488725.1 uncultured Methanomicrobiales archaeon
GCACGCCGCAGTGATCCAGCCATGCCGGCGGTCGCATTCCGTGCGCCGCAACACAGTCCTTTACTTCCTGCTCAGTCTCGGAGACATGGACATGCAGGGGCACCCGCTCTGCCTTTGCATACTCCGCACACCAGCGCAGCCCTTCTTCTGAGACGGTGTAAACCGCATGCGGCGACACGCCCGGCATAATCCGCGGGTTATTGCGGCCCTTCAGGTTCTTCACCGTCTCCTGCATAACCGCAGCCTCCGACTCAAACTTCGCATGGTCGCCGCCGTCAATCATACAATACGACAGACAGGCACGGATACCGGATTCCTCCACCGCATCCGCGGCCGCCTCCATCTTAAAGTACATATCGTTAAACGTTGTCGTGCCGGTCCGGATCATCTCAAGGCACGCCAGTTTCACACCGACATAGATATCGTGCTCGGTTAAGTGCGCCTCTGTCGGCCATATCTTCGTTGACAGCCATTCAAACAGCTGCATATCATCCGCATACCCGCGCAGCAGTTCCATCGCCGCATGTGTATGCATATTCACCATACCGGGCAGTGCCGTCGCACGGTTGCCGTCGATGATAAACTCTGCTTCATGTTCGGTTATTCTATCGCCGACCGCGGCAATCATTCCGCTGCCGTCGAGATACATTTCCTGAGTCTTACCATTGATGCGGACGTTGCGGATAAGCATCGGAACTTTCTGTCTGAAAATATCAATATCCTCGTTAGTCATGCTAATTCCTCTATTATTTCTGTTATTAGTCGGGTAACCTTATCTCCGTTTTGCTTTGCAATGGAAATAATCTCATCATACGTCGGAGCCGATGCCCCGCCGATACCATTGGCATAGTTATCAACCGTACACAAAACCGCCGCAGGTATACCGAGTTCATTTGCCAGCGTCAGTTCGCTTGCCGCGGTCATACCAACCACATCTGTTTTTTCTGCAAAAGATGCAATCTCTGCTGCCGTCTCAAACCGCGGCCCGTGTGCCTGGAAATACACACCCCGCTTTGCCTCCGGCACCAGCTCGTGCAGGGCGCCGCTGAGTGCAGGGTCAACGGCGGGCGGGACATGAAAGATATCATGGTCGTGCAGAGTTGGAATATCCCACGGCGAAAAAAAATCATTTGCGATAACCAGACTGCCCGGCACAAGAGGCGCTTTCATGCTGCCGGTCGACCCGATAATTACCAGACGGTCGACCCCCACAATTTTCAGTGCCGCAAGATGCGCCCGGTGATTAATCCTATGCGGCGGCGTATTATGCTGATGCCGCTTTAAAATGGTAACCGCACCCGTATACACCTCGGCCGGACCGAACGGCGTATTGATAATTTTTCGTTCAAGCGGCGGAAGACGCGCCTGTAACAGTGCCGTACCGCCGATAATACCCAGCATTACCGCACCAGTCCTTCGACCCGTTCAGGGTTTGCATACACCGTAAACCGCCCGTCGCGGGTAAAACAGATCAGCGTCACGCCGGAGCGTCTGGCCGCTTCAATTCCCGCCGACGTTGAGGCGGCACGGGAGACGATAATTGGAATGCCGGCGTTGGCTGCTTTTGAAACCAT
>CAZAWD010000286.1:0-1567 GCA_964488725.1 uncultured Methanomicrobiales archaeon
AGGTCTGATAGCGGGCGGACATCAATTCCAATCCCGACTTTACTGACAACCGACGCAATATTCTTGCCTGATTTTCCAATCGCTGCCGGAACATCGGCATCTTCAATATATACCGCGGCTTTGGTATCAGAAATCATACGGACAATAATTTCGCCTTCGGTAAATCTGCATATCTCATTTTGAATCTCTTTTTCAAGAACAAGCCATGCAGGATTGTCGCCGGTAACTTCGTAGGTCGGCATGGAATGCACCGGCGGAGCGTTATGATCAGGTTCGGCAGCAGCAGGAGCAGCGGTTTTATCCTCAACCGGTTCTGCGTTTTCCTTCTCGAAATTCTCACGCGGTTTTGATTCGGCGACCGGTTTGGCTATTGTTTCAACCGGCGTTTTCCCCGTCAGTTTAATCGGCAGTGCTTTTGGCAGACCGGAAGCCGGCGTTACCATAACCTCACCTTCATAGCGGAACGCCTCTGCAACCGTTTCAGTGGTGATAATATTGGTGAGTCTGATAACCGGACGAACCTGCGGGTCCTGAATCTGTTCAAGAGCGCGGGGCACGCCAAAACCGGTTGAGACATTATAAATTTCTGAGATATCACCGGCTTTAACAAACACCATTGTTGCCACAATCTGGGGAATAAGATTAAGGTCAACAAGGCTTGCAAGACGGATTAATGCATCAAGAGCCGAACGGGCATGCAGACCGCCGACGACCTTAATGCCGGAAAGACGAAGGTCAGCAAAAACTGCCAGCTCTTCACTTCTGCGCATCTCATCGAATACGACATAATCAGGACGAAGCAGCGTTAAAACTTCGCCGGTCGCGGCAATACTGCCGTCAAGGGAAGTATACTGGGTGATTTTATCAACCACCATCAAGTCACGGGGAGATTCAATCGTCTTAACGATATAATTCTCGCCGCACAGATAGGTTGCAATGTTTTGTTCGAGGGTTGATTTACCGGAACCCGGGGTGCCGACAATAAGCATACCGCCTGCCCCTTCTTTTAACCGCTCTTTTAAGGCCGCAGCGAAGTTGTATGATTCAAAGGATACTTCGCGGGTCGGCCGGACAATGGTGACTTCAATCCCGTCGGAAAAAGGCGGGCGGGTGGTAGTGATACGCATCGAGCCTATCTGTGATACGGTCACTCCCGGCATTTCAACTTCTACAAATCCGTCCGGGTGGCGTTTGGCACGTTCCAGACATTCCTGGGATATGGCACGCAGTTCATGTTCGGAGCAGGGGGTTTCGCGAATGGTGACCAGTTTTGAGTCACGGATGGTTCCTTTGCGCGCATACGGGGGCACCCGCTCTTTTAAGTAGACCGCGAACGTGTTTTCGTCAAAGAATTCGTCGATAAGAAGCGGAGAGAAGTTATCGATAACCTCTGATTTCAAAAAGACAACGTTGAGCCCTTTTGCTTTGGCAACTTCCGCCTGCACATAATCACTGGTCAGAAATGTTGCGCCGTACTCTATTGCAACTGCTCTGATCATTGAATCAATTTCGCCGCCGCCGGCAAGTTTGACCTGTTCAAGCCGGGGACGAACGCCAACATATTGGA
>CAZAWD010000287.1:0-579 GCA_964488725.1 uncultured Methanomicrobiales archaeon
TCTGGTAATTGTTCAGGCTTCGTCGGGATATGTTCAGATGGAAGCTGAGATTCTTGAAATTCACCGTGCCAATAATTCAATGACGGCCGCTCTGAACTATCCTCTTGCCGGAAAGAATCTGACGTTTGAAATTACACTTGAATCGATTAACACATAACTACAGAGATACATAGATACAAAAGAACTTAAACCACAAAAACCCACATCAACGGTATGTCAGTAGAAAATGGAGATACGATACGGGTTCACTATACCGGTACGTTAACCGACGGAACTCAGTTTGATTCGTCTGAGGGAAGAGACCCGCTTGAGTTTACGGTGGGTGCGGGTATGGTTGTTCCCGGCTTTGATGCCGCGGTTTTCGGCATGGAAATTGGTGAAACCAAAACCGTTTCCATCCCATTCAAAGAAGCCTACGGTCCCCGCAGCGATGACATGATAGTTGAGATTCCGCGTTCCGAGTTCGGCGCTGATTTCACCGCAGAGGTCGGCGAACAGCTTTTAATTCAGCTCGGCGACGGCAATCAGATTCCGGTTACTATTACAAAAATTGATGATGCGGTTGTCTGTCTGGATGCC
>CAZAWD010000287.1:589-1567 GCA_964488725.1 uncultured Methanomicrobiales archaeon
CGCGTATTCAACCCAGCCCCGCATCTCGTGACGGATGCCAATCATCAGCTTGCGGGAAAGGATTTGGTATTTACTATTACGCTGGTTGAAATCTGTAGCGCGGAAGAATGATTTCGGTTACTATTCGTGCATTCGCCAAGTTCCGGGAACTTTTCGGCGCTGAAACAGAGCTGGAGGTTGTACCCGGCTGCTCAGTGTATAACGCGCTTGCAGCGTTCGCCGCAAAATACCCGGCATCAGAGACCGTGCTCTTTGATGCAGGAGAGCTGAAACCGCATATTGTCCTCATGTATAATCGTGAACGAATTGATTTTGAGGATGCAAAAGAGATTGTGCTTCAGGACGGAGATGAGGTGGTTATCTACCCCCCCGTCTCCGGCGGATAATTTTTTTAAAAAATTGTAATTATTTTCTCAGCTTTTTGTCAATTGCCCGTGCGGCATCCTTTGCCGTTCCCATGGCAAGAATTACTGTTGCGGCACCGGTTGCGACATCGCCGCCGGCATACACTTTCTTCATCGATGTTTCACCGAGACAGTTTACCACAACGCTGCCGTTCTTATTGCGTGCCATCTCCGGCATCATACGAAGCAGCAGCGGGTTGGGGCCCTGTCCGATGGCTTCAACCACGACATCAGCGTCAACGACGAAATTGCTGCCTTCGATCGGTGCAAACGAACAGCGTCCGTCATCGCCTGCGGTTCCCAGTTTCATTTTAATGGCTTCAACGCCGCTGACCGCATTATTCTCACCCATGAACTTTACCGGGTTGGTTTCCGTCATAAACACCACGCCTTCTTCTTTTGCATGGCGCACTTCATCGCGGCGGGCCGGCATATCTGCTTCACTGCGGCGATACATCAGGGTAACCTCCGCACCCATCCGGCGGGCAACCCGTGCGGCATCCATTGCAACGTTTCCGCCGCCGACGACAACGACCTTCGTTCCGACTTTTACCGGGGTATCATTTGCCGGGAA
>CAZAWD010000288.1:0-1563 GCA_964488725.1 uncultured Methanomicrobiales archaeon
GGTTGTTTCGCCACGGACATAGCGAATATCAAAATAACGTATATTTTCCATGATTTATGACGTATGGTATTAGATGCGAAGATAAGAATAGTTTCCGACAGAGGATGAAAAAAAAAAAGATTATGCAAACTTCAGTGAATCAAGCCAGACCATCCGGGTATCCTCATTTGCATACACTGCATAAATCGAAACAGCCCGGGTTCCCTGAATACCCATAGCAATATCCTCATACACCACCCGTTCACCCGCCACCATACTGACATCCTTATACGCCACGCCCGGCGGAAGGGTATATCCGTCAATCGTCAGCACCAACGCAGTAATCTCAGCACCCGCCGGATACGACAGAGCCGAAACCGTCAGATCATTTCCCACAACAGCGACCTGAAGGGTAACCCCTGAACTGTCAACCGTCGCATCCACATTCTCCATCATAATATACAGGCCCAGCCCCGCAGCGCCCGCTACCGCTGCAACCACAATTAAAATAACCAGCAGCATTGCAACCGGTGATTTTTTTTCTCTTTCTAAATGCGGAATATTCTGCCATGTCTCATCACGTAATAGTACTTACATAATCCTTATACGTTGCAACCGTAGTCGTTGCCACCGCAAAATATCCGTAACTAATTGGTTCGACCGAGCGGATACGCAAATCAAGATACCCGGGCAGTGTGTCGGACTCACGAAGCGACGTCATCAGCCCGCCGCCATTGCCTGCCAGAATCATCTCACGCCGGCCGACAGACGTTCCAAGAACATCCTGATCTCCGGTAATAGATTCCCCGGGAGAGTGCGGCGAGCCGTAACAGGCAACGATACCCCCGTTTAGATCAATAATATACATTGCTGCCATCTCGGTTTCAATGCCATCGGCAAACACCGACCCGTCGGCACCGCTGTTAATCAGATCAGCAGCAGCATCCACCCCGTGCTCATGCGCATACTGCACAATCCCCCGGGCAACCGATACAGTATCTTTGCGAAGCGTCTGTTCAACCGGCGTAACCGACACATTTCCGGGGGTCGCCGCCAAAATAACATGATCCGGACTCAGCTTCGCAACATACCCTATCATCAGCAGACCCGCTTCCGGGCTCTGAACAGTTTCTGCCGGTTCCAGATATTTAATATATCCCGCACCCATGCTTGCGGTCTCAATTGCCTGCTCAACATACTTGGCACCCAGCGAACCACAGCGATCGCGATAGTTTATCCCTATCCGTTCCTGAAGAGATGACGGCGCGGCCTCAACTACTCCTTCCATAGTAGTAATATACATTTCAAATTCATCATACGCGCCGGAATTTACCAGATTGCACAGCGCATCAACACCATTCGTTACGCCATACACATACGCCTCATGCACCGTTGCGGTTAACCCGGACACGTTGGGCGTGAAGAGTGGTTCGTACCTGATATTCTCCGGCGTCGTCAGCCGTTCCAGATAAATAACATGCTGTTTGCCGTGGGTCGTATAGGTTGTCCATGCACCGGTAACCTCTTTGACGCTATTCCCGAAAATAGAAGGATACATACGGGAATATACAACAGCACCACTTT
>CAZAWD010000289.1:0-1545 GCA_964488725.1 uncultured Methanomicrobiales archaeon
ACCCTTCCTTTTGTGCTGCGGCTGGACGGCCGGTCGTTTCATGCATTTTCAGCAGCGTATGAAAAGCCGTATGATGATGAGTTCTCGGAGATGTTTGTAAATACTGCCCGTGCGCTTTTTTCTGAAAGCGGGATGTCGCCGGATTTTGTGTATACCTTCTCGGATGAAATCAGTATGTATATTTCAAAACCGGTTTTTGATGGCCGGGTAGAAAAACTGGTATCGGTTGCCGCGGCGTTTGCGTCGTCGGCGTTTACGTTTTTCTCTAAAACCACCCGTCCTCTGGCGTTTGATGCACGCATTGTTCCGGTTTCCGAATCGCAGTTCCCGCAGTATCTGGCGTGGCGGCAGGCGGAAAGCTGGCGGAATCATATGAACGGGTATTGTCAGAGGATTCTGATGGATACGGGCCTTACGTCTTCCCAGGCGCAGCGAAAACTGGACGGAATGAATGCGGGTGCCCTGCACGATCTGGCATTTTCACACGGGGTGAATCTTTCAAAGACGCCTGCATGGCAGCGCCGGGGTATTTGTGTTTACCGCGGGGTTGTTGAGAAAACCGGATATAATCCGATAACGGGGGTGTCTGCACCGGTTCTGCGAAATGTTGCTGTTGTTGACCGTGATGTTCCGCTGTTTAAGTCGCCGGAAGGCAGCGCATGGGTGATGGATAAAATCACCGCAGCGGTTCCCACAGGTATTTAATTATGAAGGGCAAAAAGTAATAGAGAAATGACGGCACGCACGCTGGTTCTGAGCGTTGACAGAGACGATGATGTCGGGTATAAGGCAAATATTGATACGCCGGTGCTCGGTCGCGATGCCTGTCTGGGCGCGGCGGTGAGGCTCGGGGTTGCCGATCCGGAAGATTCTGATACGAATGCTATTTTTCAGGCAGTTAAGACCTATGATGAACTGAAGGAAAAAGGACAGGATGTCGAGGTCGCGGTGATTTCAGGCAATCATCTGAATATGCTTGAAGGTGACCGCCGTATTTCGATGCTTCTTGAAGATGTTGTTGCGCAGACCGGGGTGAGTGAATGTATTCTCATCTCGGATGGTGCGGAGGATGAGTTTGTTTTACCGATTGTTCAGTCGTATCTGAAGGTTGCAGGGATTGTCCGGGTGACGATTAAGCAGCTTCCCAATATTGAAGGTACGTATTATATTATTAAGAAACTGATGAATGATCCGAAGGTCGCCCGGACGTTTCTGGTGCCTATCGGCGCGATTATGCTGATTGGTGCAGTAGTGGCTCTGCTCCTTCCGGGTATTTCGGCGTTTCTGGTTGTTGTGGGGGTTGTTGGTCTGTATCTTCTGTTCAAAGGTTTTGATTTGGACGAATATATTGGTGTGTTTTATCATGGTCTGGTGGATTCGCTGAAGAAGGGGAGGTTTGTGGTAATTGCGTATCTGGGAACGGCTGTGCTTGTTCTTGCAGGTGTTATTTCAGGGCTGATGAGTGTGATTGGCTATTATCCGAATGCGGGTGATGCGGGTTTTCTCTATAATATTCTGACGTTTATGTATGGTGCGATTATCTGG
>CAZAWD010000290.1:0-1542 GCA_964488725.1 uncultured Methanomicrobiales archaeon
GTTGAACAGTGTATCACCGGTAATAAGATTATTGCCGGCGTGAAAACAAACTGAGTCTGCGGAATGCCCTGGCGTCCGGTAAACGACGACCGGTTTGTCATCAACGAGAATCGTTTCGTTGTCGACCAGCTTTGCGCAGTCTAGAAAAACGGCTTTGGTTTTTTTCAGCAGATGTTCATCGCCTGGTGTGTGGTCGTAATGACGGTGCGTATTGGTGACATATTTGAGGGCAAGCCCGGTCTTTTCCAGGAATGCCAGGATTTCCTGCCAGGCGCCTCCGTCAACGGCCATCGCTTCCTTGCTACCGTAAAGAAGATAGGCCAGATTGTCCCCGTAGCGGAACTGTTCAATGCTAAGCATGTCCAATCCTTTGTTTTACTTCACAATTTTAAAAATATCCCGTGCCTGTGGGTCGGCGGCGGTACGCAGGAGTTCAAACAAAACCATTTCCGTCGAGGTCAGGCGCACCCCGGCGCTTTTCATGGCCGCAATGCCGACGTTTCGGTTTGCCGGCGTGCGAGACGAGACCGCGTCCGTAACCAGATGGACGGTGTAACCATTGACCATCAAGTCCAGCGCTGTCTGATAAACGCAAACGTGGCATTCAATTCCGGTCAGAACGACCTGCCGCCGGCTCAAGTCTTCAAGTTGTTCGCGAAATGCCGGTTCCTCCCAGCAACTGAAGTTGGCCTTGGCAACCGGCTGAGCGCCAGCCAGCTTTTCCGAAAGCTCTGGAACCGTCGGCCCGATCTTTGCCGGAATCTGTTCTGTCACCAGAATGGGGATACCCAGCGCCTGAAAGCCGTCCACAAGTTTACCATTGTTTTCTACAAGGCTCTCCCGGTTATCCATGACCCGGGCCAACTTTTCCTGAATGTCCACTACAATGAAAACAGCTTCTGTACGGTTGATCATGTGTCCTCCATCGTTCACTATTTTTCCACACGGACGCCACCATTTAAAAAATTTGCCGGACGCTTGTCAATCTTTATTATTCCTGCTAACAAGGGCAAAATACTCGGGTGAAAACTATGACACTGGCGACTTATGAAAATGTGATTTTGCACGAATATCGTGACGGAAACTTGCGCGAAGTGTCGCTGCCTTTTTCCTCGGAATATGCGGTCACGCTGAAAATCAACGACAGACCATACATAACGATGGCTTGCTCCGGTACGTATCTGCATGAGCATGTTGCCGGATACCTGCTGACGGAAGGCATTATCACCTGCATGGATCAGATCGAAAAGATCGCCATCGAGGAGAGTAACCAGACGGTGAATGTGGTTTTGTTGCAGGATAGCATCCTGACGGAAAAACTCAACCGAATAAAAACGATTTCTGCAGCCGGTGGACGGGCAAGAAAAGACTTGCCGGCCGACGATCTGATCCGTCAACATCTTCCTGCGGTCCGCGCAGAAGTCATCATTGCCGCGATGAATGAATTTTTGAGTTCCTCCCGGGAGCGTGAAAGCACGCACGGTGTTCATGGCGCCGCTCTGTATTCGCTTGCGGGCGAAAAAATCGTTTTTTTCGATGAGA